>CAYGVZ010000019.1:0-19749 GCA_964353475.1 uncultured Pirellulales bacterium
ATTCACGGCGTCGCCGAGAACGTCTTTTATTATCTGTGTCGGCCGAAGCAATGTATCGGTCTCAATGCCTTTTGCAACCGAGACGATGGGGACATCTTTGGGGACATATTTCTTCAGCCGTTTCCATATCCGGCGCATATACTGGCAGGGCACAGCCGAGATAATCAAATCGGCCCCCTGCATAATCCGAGTATCGTCCGGCTCAAACGCAAGGGCAGCGGGCAGTTTATAGCCGGGCAGGAACCTGAAGTTCTCTCGTCTCGCAGCAATCTCTTTCAACTGCTTTGCGTCATAGCCCCACATCCGGACGGGAGTTTTCTTGTCGCACAGCAGCATCGCAAGCACTGTGCCCATCCCGCCGTCGCCGATTATCGAGACATTGGAGAACTCATTCGCCATTCGGACCCCTGCCGACCATTGGTCTTTGCTTTGGCGCGGTTTTGCTCTAAAATACACCACGCCCGTTTATTAGGTATTAGAATAGGCGTTGCGCCGGATTGCAATAGCGTTTTGCAGCAGAAGAGACGGCTGACTATGCAGATAAAGAAAAAAATAGTCCTGATTGTGCTTATGGCGGTTGCGACAGCCGCCGCCTTGCTTGTCCGGGGCCATTTTTTTGCGCGCCGTCAGATACGCAATGTTGTCCTGATAAGCATCGACACGTGCAGGGCGGATTACCTCGGCTGTTATGGCTGTCCGCTGAAAACCACCCCTCGTATCGACTCTATCGCCAAACAGGGCGTCTTGTTCGAGTATGCAATAACCCCTGTGCCGATTACCCTGCCCGCTCATACCTCAATGCTGACGGGCACCACCCCCCTGTACCATCGCGTGCACGACAACGGCAACTATTATGTCGGCACCCACAACGTTAATCTCGCCCAAATACTTGGTAAATACAGGTATAGCACAGCGGCTTTTGTAAGCACCGCGATTCTCGACTCCGAGTATGGTCTCGACAAGGGTTTCCAGATTTACGAAGACCATTTTACGGAGCCGTCGAAGCAAGACCAGGCGGTCGAGCGAAAAGGCGGCGAGACCACACGGCTCGCCATCGACTGGCTTGGGCAGCATCGCAGCGAGAAATTTTTCCTGTTCCTGCACTATTACGACCCGCATTCTCTGTACGCGCCGCCCCAGCCGTTTGCTTACCTGTTCCGCGATAACCTGTACGCCGGCGAGATTGCATACGTTGACGATTGCATCGGGCAGGTTGTCGATGCCCGGAAAGAAATGAATCTCGACGACTCCACGTTGTTGATTATCACCGCAGACCACGGTGAAATGTTAGGCGAGCACGGCGAGAAAACGCACGCATATTTTATTTACCAGAGCGCTATTAAAGTCCCGCTTATTTTCAAACTCCCCGGCCGCAACAGGGCCGTGAGGATAAAGGAGGCGGTGGGCCTGATTGATATTGCGCCCACGATTTGCCGGCTGTTAGGCATCGACGTCCTGCCTGCAATGCAGGGACAGGACCTTTCCGCTCTTCTACGCGGCAAGCCGGCGAAATCAGACGAAAGATTTCTCTATTGCGAGTCGCTGCTGCCGACGAAATACAAATGCAATCCGCTGCTGGGCGTTGTGTCGGCGAAATGGAAATATATTCACACCACCCGTTCGGAACTGTACGACCTGGCCGCCGACCCGTGCGAGCAGCGTAATCTGGCTGCAAGCGATGCAAAGCGTGCGCACCTGCTCAACGAGCATCTGGCTGCGATGCTTGCGGAGATGACCTACACGGAGGGCGGCTCCGCCGCGATGACAGGGGATGATGACGCCATAAAACGTCTCGAAAGCTTGGGTTACATTGCAGGCAGCTCCGTTGACGACAGCTTGCAGCTCGACCCCAACAGGCAGGACCCCAAGGACTTCATTGAGCTTCATAATATGGACTCACAGGCGGTCGTGGCGACCAATAACAAGCGATTTGACGAGGCGAAAATCCTGTCGCGGAGAATGCTTGCCCGCAAGAGCGACTATGCAATGCCGTACGTATATTTGGGCAAAGTCGCCTTCCAGCAGGGCGACAGCAACGAAGGTTTCGTCAATTACTACAAGTATCTGGAGATTACGGACCCCAACTGGGGCGAGGCGAACAAGCCGCCGGATGTTTACGCGCGGCTGGGGCAGACGAACTTCTACCTGCATAATATCCACGCGGAACTCGCCTCGGCCTGGATGGAAAAAGGGCAGGCGGACAAAGCGATTGCCCACTATGAGCAGTCGCTACGGCTGGTGCCGGGACAGCGCAGGGTGCATAATGCCCTGGCGAAGGCGCTCAAAAAACAAGGACGGCTCGATGAAGCGGCGGCAGAATGTGCCCGGGCGCTGCAGGGCGACCCGACATACGCGCAGGGCCATTACAACCTGGCTGATATCCTGCGGCTGCAGGAAAAATTCGATGAAGCCGTCAGCCACTACGAGCAGGTAATGACGTTGGAGCCCGAGTCGCGAGCGGCCGTGCATTACGACCTTGGTCTGCTCTTTGTCCAGAAGAAGGACTTCGCAAAAGCCATCGACCATTACATTCAGGCGTCGCAGCTCAAGCCGGACTGGGCGGAGCCGGTTGAGCGGCTTGCCCTTATTTATGCAACTGCCGAAGAACCGTTCCGCCAGCCCGCCAAGGCGCTCGAGTTAGCTCAAAAGGCCTGCACGATATCCGGGTACAAGTCGCCGATTCACCTGCGAACGCTTGCTGTCGCGTTCGCTGTGACAGGGGACATCCCAAAAGCAATAGAGACGACCCAAAAAGCAATTGAGATTGCGGAAGCTGCGCAGGCAAACGATCTTGTGCGGCAGTTGAAGGCGGATATTGAACGTTATCAGCGGGGACAGTCCTCGCCTGATGCAACGACCGGAGTCGATTGACTATGAATTGCAGACCGTAAGCTGGTCGGGTTTGAGCCGTTTCAAATCAACTAACTGGTTCTTGCCTAACCGGGCCTCAATCAGAACGTTTCCATCCAGGTATTGCTCGCTGATTATTGCAGCGTGCGCCCGCAGGAAACTCTGCAACTTGCCGTTTGCCTGAGAGCATACAACCCGCACGACAAGTTCGGCGCCTTTGTATCTTTCCGTCACCACCTCAGCCAGCCGGTCGAGACCATAGCCGGTCTTGGCGGATATGGAAATCGCGTCGCGGTAAAGCGTCTGAAGTGTCTCAAGATTCGATATGCTGCTGGGGACATCAACTTTATTGAGTGCAAGCAAAATCGGCTTTCCCGCACAGCCAATCTCAGTCAGGACGGCGTTGACCGATTCTATCTGCCCCATCGCTTCCGGGCTTGCAACGTCAACGACGTGCAGGAGCAAATCAGCGTTGATTGCCTCTTCGAGGGTGGCCTTGAACGAAGCGACAAGCTGATGCGGCAGATTCTTCACAAAGCCCACGGTATCGCTAATCAAGACCTCGCCGCTGCCGCCGGGCGACCATTTTCTTGTCCGGGTATCGAGCGTTGCAAACAGCCGGTCCTCAACAAGCACGTCGGAACCAGTCAGTGCGTTGATAAGCGTGCTCTTGCCGGCGTTTGTATAGCCGACAATACATATCGTGAACATCCCGCGACGACCGTCAATCTCGCGCACCCTGCGCCTGTCGATTACGTCAAGCTCGCGCTGCAATTCGCGGATGCGCTTTGCGGCAAGGCGACGGTCAATCTCAAGCTGCTGCTCGCCCGGGCCTCTTGTGCCGATGCCGCCGACTGCGCCTGCCGCCGTGCCGCCTCCCGCCCCCGCCAGAGTATCAAGGTGAGACCACATCCGCGTAAGCCGCGGCGCCGTGTACTCCAACTGTGCCAGCTCGACCTGCACTTTGGCCTGCTGCGTCTTGGCCCTGCTCGCGAATATATCGAGAATCAGCTCGCTGCGGTCGATGACCTTGACCTTGACTACCTCCTCAATCTCACGAATCTGCCGCGGGACAAGGTTATTGTCGAAAATAATCACGTCCGCCTTGAACTGCGCGACCTTGTCGGCCAACTGCTCCACCTTGCCCTTGCCGATGTAGAAGGCCGGGTTTATCCTGTGGATTTTCTGCTGAAACCTGTAAACGACTATGGCGCCAGCGCTTTCCGCCAGGGCCGTAAGCTCGGTCAAATCATCTCCGCCTCCTGACAGTACGCCCCCCACCAGAATTGCACGTTCTCTTCGAACCCTTAGCGTCTCACGCAGTTTTTCCAACCGGTCAATACCTCCAAAAAGCAACTGTCATTTTACCATCTCAACAGGCGACATTCAATTCCTTGCGCCGCCCGGCGAATCCCCGCCAATGGGGGCAAAACCCCTGTTTTATAGGGCCAAAAACGCCCGCAACTAATATACCACTGTTGCCATTTTTGTGCTTGATAAATATCTCTGTTGAGATTAAACTGGCTCAAGATTTGGTTGCCAACGACGTTGTAATTTTTGCTTTTTCAGCCCGGCTGGCCGGGCGAAAGGAAAGTGTTTTTTTATGTTGAAGGTCAAGGCAAGGGCAGGCGAGTCGGTTCAGCAAATGATGAGGCGGTTTAAGAAGCTCTGTGAAAAGGAAGGCCTAATCAGAGATATGAAGCGAACGAGTTATTATGAAAAGCCGTCGGAGCGTAACCGCCGCCGAATGAGAAAGGCCGAGCGAGTAGCATTCCACTTCCCAAGTAAATAAACCGGGGTCTTTGGCCTGCTCAGTCAATTCTTCTCTGCCGGCCAGAAGACCCAGTCGCCTTCGTTCGCCCATTTCTTGACCTTGCCGTCCTTGTTCTTCGCAACCTCTCCCCCATCGTCATCCAAATCCTCACCCCAACTATAAAGCAGGAAACCATCCAGCGTCTTCTTATAGCTCAAAGACCCATCGGAATATGGGTCGCGCGGCAGTGCGCCGAGATACCCGCCATCGACCAGTTCAGTCAGAACTTCCGGGTATTTTCCCGTCTCCTTTGCAAATCGCAAAGTGGCGAGCGCCGCCAGCAGGGCCTCTCGATTTGCCTTAAGACGCCACGCCTGCATACCGACCCGGTTGAATGCCGGAACAAGTATCTTGAACATAACAGGAGACCCTTCGTCTTCGCCCTGTCTTGCTGGTTGCAAGACCGCGTCCCACGGGGTCATTTCGTTCAGGTACCGTGCCTGCTCAAACATCTTTTCGACTTTTGCCAGAAACTCTGCTCTATCCGGATAACTGAAGCTCACGAAGTCCCAGATTGCATCCTTCCAATCCTGAACTACAAACGGCACACCTGTTTTCAATACTCTGCCATTACCTGTGCCGTCATCGGTGAAGCCGCGCTGAATCGTGTCGTACCAGAAGGCCTTCTCGCCTTCGAAATTTATAATATTCGTATGCCCGGCATAATCTTCACTGAGTCGCTGCTGTGTATCCTTTAGCAATTCAGTGGGCACGTCAACCTTTGTCAGGATTATCTCAAAATCGTAAATGGCCAGAGCTTCGCTTGCTATCCCGACAAGTTGCTCAATTAGCAACCCCTTGCCTTCGAGCATTACGCCAAATCTGTGCAGTGCTATCGCATCGTCCAGAGCGCTCTTCGTGTCTCCATAAAATGCTTTGCGTTTTGCCTCGGCAGCAAGCAGCTTGGCAAGCATTCTATATTTGGCCATCCGTTCCATTGTTCTGCTCATCAGCTCGACAGCAAGGGCCGAGTTCGATTCAGTCACAATTCCGCCGACTGAGTTATAATCTCCCCAGTAATACGGCTTTGCCAGACCCTGACGCAGCAATTCCAGCGCCTCAGCGTTATTGTGCAGCACCGCGGCGACCGCCTCTTTTTCGACGGCATTCATATCCGCCGGCCACCTGCCGAATTGCGTGCCAATGGCCTCCCAGAAAGGGTCGTCTTTCTTTAGCAAGGCCGCCGCTCTGTCGATATCCGGACGAGCATTCAGCGATTCCCCCTTCCCCTGCCTCATCTGGTTCGCCAGCCATTCTCCATAATCAACCTTGATGGTAGGGCTGCCAATCTGAAGTCGCAGAAAACACGATGCCAGATACAAGAGGATTACGCCTGCGACTGCGGCGCTTCTGACGCACACCTTCTGCCAAACAGGTCTGCAGCGTTTCTTGGCGCGGCGCATAAGAACGGCTAAGAGTTTCGCATCGCCGAAGTCAGCGATAAGCTGCTGTGCTTTTTGTTCTCTTTCCTGCTCGCTCGTGCTACCCTTCAGATGCTCGGCAAAATGGTCCGTCAACTCCTCTGCAACTTCCCGCCGGATTTTCCGCCGATAGCCCATCTTCTTTATGACAAACGAGATGTAATCCGTGACACATACCGGCAGGAGCGTTGGTTCTCTTCGGTCATCTTCGTTGGCCATTGGTTATGCCTCCGCATCTTCTGCGTATTGGGTGGTTAAACGGCCTTCAGCGCACCGCCGAACACAAAATCCAGCCCCGTCCGCAACTGGCGCAACTGCGCGGTTTGTCCTGCCAGGTACTCCTTACCTTTGCTCGTGATTGAGTAGTAGCGTCTCTTCCTGCCATTTTTTGTTTTCTCCACGCGGGCCTTGACTAACCGTTTGGCCTCAAGGTTATAAAGCAGCGGATACAGCGTCCCTCTACCCAGCGACAGGACGTCCTCGCTTCGCTCTTCAATTGCGCTGGCCAGCTCATAGCCGTACATCTCGCCGCGAGAGAGAATCTGGAGCACCACCACGGGCGCTATCCCTTTCAACAACTGACTTTCAAACTTCATACATACCTCCATATCATATATTCACCTAACTATATTACTATGCTTATTATGTATAGCATACTATGCAATGTCAACTGTTATTTCGGCAAAATCCGCAAAAAATCCTGAGCCAAACCTGCTGAGTGTCCTAAGCTATTGGATACAAAGGACTTGCCGTCCAGCCGCTCAGGAGCCAGCGAGGCGAAAAAGTTCCGACGGCGTTCGGGCGGATTTGAGATATCCTTTAATTGTCTCCGCGACCTTTGCCCGCCCCGACTCGCTCGCCTCGCTTTGCGGGCGAAACGGGCCGTTTTCGGCGAGGCGGGCGTTCTCTGCGGTTATGTCTTTTTGTTCGCCGATATCGGTTTTGAGGTTGTAGAGCTCCAGCCGATTTTCTTTGACGAAATAGACGCCCTTAAAATCGCCCATACGAACGGCCTGGGCGAGCGGTTTTTCGTGGAACTCCCAGTACAGATACTCGTGTTCTTTCTGGCCGGCCTTGCCGAGCAATGTGGGGATAAATGAGATGCCGTCGAGGCCATCGGGTGCTTTCGCGCCTGCAAGTTCTGCACAGGTGGGCAGAAAATCCCAAAAGGCCGATATGTGGTTGCTGACAGAATCGGCCTTGATATGGCCGGGCCAATAAGCAATCAACGGCACACGGATACCGCCTTCGTAGAGGTCGCGTTTTATCCCGCGTAAGGGACCGTTGCTGTCGAAAAACTCCGGATCCACACCCTCCTGATGCGGCCCGTTGTCGCTGCTGAACAGAACCAGCGTGTTTTTGTCGATGCCGAGGTTGTGCAGTTTCTCAAGCAATCTGCCGATATCGCCATCCATCCGTGTAATCATCGCAGCTTTTCCCTTTTGCGGCTCGGGCCAGTCCCTGTCTTTGTAAGGACCGTAATCCGGCACTTCGAGGCCGTGCCGGTTCACGAGATTTGCCTCATTGTTGGCGTGCGGTATCGTCAAGGCCAGATATAAAAAGAACGGCCTGGCCTTGTTGCGCTCCACAAACTCCAGGGCCTCCTGGGCAAACAAGTCGTGCGAGTACTGGACGCACTTTGTGGCTGCGGTGCCGAGGCCTTTTGCGTAGCCGTCCTGTGCAACGACGACCTCGTTGTCGAGCTTGACCTTTTCATCGTTTCGCCACAGGTAATCAGGCCAGTAGTTATGCGCGTGCACCTGTGAGAGGTAGCCGAAGAAGTAATCAAAGCCCTGCTTGTTCGGCACGCCGGTTGTGCCCGGCCCGCCGAGTCCCCATTTGCCGATAAGGCCTGTCGTATATCCTGCCCCTTTGAGCAGTTTTGCAATTGTAACAGTGTCAGCCGGCAGGGGCAGTTCACCCTCCTTGTAAGCCATATTGCCGCGAACGTAGCAATGACCTGTATGCAGCCCCGTCATTAACGAACAGCGCGACGGCGCACAGACCGTACTGCCTGCGTAATGTTGTGTGAATCGCATCCCATCTGCGCCCATTTTGTCTAAGTTGGGCGTTCTGATTTGCTTCTGGCCGTAGCAGCCCAGGTCGCCATAGCCCAGGTCATCTGCCAGGATGAATATGATGTTGGGCTTACTCGCCGGTTGTTGTGCGAAAGCAAGCCCTCCTGCCAGTAATAGTCCCGCTGATGTCCCTGCTCCCTTTAAGAACTGCCTTCTGGTTTGCCTGGCCATTTTGCACACCCCGTTAAACCACAATATGCCGGTGCACTGCAGGCGCAGTTTATGACCGCGGCAGCACTCTGTCAATCAGGAGAATGGACACAACTGACGAAGGTACCGATAAGTCAGTTGGATTCGAATGCCTGGGTGGTTATGTCAAACGGCTCCTGGCCGGGCTTTTCCTTGTCGCCCTGGAGCACACCCACAGACCTTAGATGTGAGATGCCTGCGATTCGTCGCGTCTCGATAAGCCGGGCGCCTTTGGCGCCGATTTTGCGAAGTGCGTGTCTGGCCTTGAGCTTGTCCTGCGCGCCGACGGCGTCAACGACGACGGTAACTTTTTTGCCCCGCTGCAACAGTCCCAATACCGTCGCCTCGACTGCTCCCTCAGCGCTTGCTCCTATCACCAGGAATTCATTGGCGCGGATTTCGCTGAGCAGCCGGTCTATCCTCGGCTCATCGAACGGGTCAACGCACCGCTTGTGCAGGATAATCTGCCGGTATCGCCGCAGGATATCGACCGGCAAATCCGTGTTGCTGTCCGCTGCGAAACTGGCGCGGTTGCCAAGCAACGTATAATGAACTTTTTCCTGCCCTTCCGTTCCGTCGATGCAATACCCAATTACGCTGCCGCCGTTGTTGTTGGGATGGACCTCGCATATCGAGATAACGGGGATGTTTTTTGCCCGCGCAAATGCCATCATTCTGCGGATATGGCTGAGCACCCTCCTGCGGTTGCCCACCCTCGCTCTGCCGTCATCCAGGAAGAAGTCCTTCTGGGTATTGACATCCACCAGAATCTGCTGGCGACGGGTTCTAATCAGTTGCCGTATCATTTTTGACCACCATAATGCCTGCGCTGGATCATTTGCAGGCCTCTTGTCCTCTTTCTTCTACGCTGCCGCCGGCGGGTTGTTATCGGAATATCCCTGATTTCTCGTGTAAAATCCCCTAATACCCAGTCCCCGCAACGCACCTCTTCCGTCCACAACCTCATATCGAATATCTTTGAGGGCGACTTTAAGCTTTGCTACGCAGAAAAGCCGCCCAGGCGGCTCGTTTACAGGACGACTTTGCGATATAATCTACAGGAGCGTACCCGGTACTTTCGCGCGATGTCGCGGTTTGATGAGCGTCTAATGCTATGCCCGGAACCCTGAAAGATTACCCGTCGGTAGTCCTTAAAACCGAAGATTTGGACGGCAAAGCCGATTTCTCGCGCGTTTTCGGACGCTCGGCGCCCCTCCATATCGAGATTGGCGCCGGCAAGGCAACCTTACTTGTCAACCAGGGCAGGGCGCATCCAGGGGTCAATTTCATCGGTATAGAATGGGCAGGCAGATATTACCGTTTTGCCGTTGACCGGATTGGCCGATGGGGACTATCCAACGTCAAAATGATTCGCACAGATGCCGCCGTCTTCATCGCGGACCTTGTACCCGACAACTGCGTCGATTGCTTCCACATCTACTTTCCCGACCCCTGGCCCAAGAAGCGTCACCACAAAAGACGCTTCATCAACCAGACCAACCTCAACCAGTTACTGCGATGCCTCAAAAAGGGTGGTTCAATCCGAATCGCAACCGACCACGCCGATTATTTTGAGCAGATAAGAAATATCGTCGCCGCCGGGTCAGACCGACTCGTGGAGGTTGACTTCCTGCCCACCGCCGGCGCCACCACAGGCGAGTGGGTCGGTTCGAACTTCGAGCGGAAATACCTCAAAGAAAACCGCCCAATCTATACGCTCGCCATGGCGAAAAAATAAACGGGACACCTGCGGATTTGCGGCGATGTCCTGCGGCGGGTCATTTCAGGCCGAAGCGGTCTGGGTAGCGATACTTGACAAGGTAGAGGGCAGTGAGGGCCTGGATTGTAGCGTGCTGGTCGCTGGGGGGGGCGGGATTGAAGCGGGGTCGCCTGCCGGAAGTGAAGCAAACCCATCTGTCGTTCCAGCCGCCGTCGGGCGCCTGGTCGGCGATGATTCGCTCGACCCATCTTCTACTAATCTTCTCCGGGTGGTCTGCTCGCAGGGTGAACGTTACCTTCTGGATATATATATCGACCACCGCCAAATCGAAGAAAAGTTCCGTGCTCAGCCGGCCGCAGAGATGTTTTATAAGCGAGTCGATGACCCCGTTGGCCCCTCTTGTGCGGCGAAGGATAGCCAGAGCGTCAAGCTGATGAGTAAGCTGGCGGCCCTGCCAGCGGTCGGGGTCGAACATCTGAACCTGCTGCGGGGTAATATCCGCCAGGTCAGGGGCAAGCGCGTAGAGGACCCACTTATTGTCGACGATTTCGTTCTTGATAGTTATATTAAGCTCGATTTGGTCCGGCCGGTAGTTGGGGTCAACGAGTGCTTTCCAGCATTGCGGCCTGATGGGGCCGAGCCGAAACGATTCAACCACGTCCGACAAAATGGCGTTTGGCTCGATATTGTCGCACTCAAGGAGCATCCTTATCAGTGCCGCGTTCTTCTTTTGCAGAATCTCGGTCTTATGGTCTTCGACCCAGAAGACGGCCTTTTCAATCGCGGCATCCAGCCGTTTGGCAAACTCTTTGTCGCTGCTCAGGGACACGTTGTTGTAAAGGAATATCCCCACAAGGACGACTAGTACCGGCGTGGCTGCCGCGATTGCGAACCGGCGCCAAAAACGCCGCCGCCGCGGTTTGTCAACTGTGACCTGTTCCGTCTGTGTCATTGTGCCTCCCTGACTTGCCTCGCAGGCTCACCGAAGAGTGTGAGCGGCGATGTTCTTGTTATGTTTACTTCTGCGAAGCCGCCGGCCAGATTTTCCGGGCCGTTGAAGACGACTATCCAGTCGGTCGCGGTTCTGCCGACAAGCTGGGCCCCGGTTTTCACCGCAGAGACCGCGGAGTTCGCAGAGGCTGGAACATTTTTTCTTTCTGTTTTTTCGGCAGAATCAAGGTGCGGCTTTTTACTCTGGCCCTCGACAAGGACCATAACCATCCTGCCAAGAAATTCCCGGCTCAGCCGGTCGCTGATTTTCTCCTGCACGGCTAACAACCTGTAATTACGCTGTTTTTTCACTTCGAGCGGCACGGTATCTTCCAGTTTCTTATCGGCAATTGTACCCGGACGCGGCGAGTATTTGAAGATGAAACAATTCTTGTAACGGGCCTGCTCAACAAGTTCGACTGTCTGCTCGAAATCCTCATCGGTCTCGCCGGGGAAGCCAACGATGAAGTCGCCTGCAATCGCAATATCTGGGACAATCTGTCGTGCACGCAAGAGCAAATCAAGATACTCGCCGGCGGTGTAGCCGCGATTCATCGCCTTTAGAATCCTGTCCGAGCCGCTCTGTGCGGGTATATGCAGGTATCGGCAGACCTTGGGCAGGTTTGCCATCGCCTCCATAATCCGGTCGAAGTATTTCTGCGACGGGTAGCTGGTGACAAATCGAATCCATTCAATTCCGGCAATATCGCTTATCATCTCAAGCAGGTCCGCCAGGCAATACGTTTTACCGGCGTCTTTGTATTCGTAAGCGTTCACCCGCTGGCCCAACAAGGTTATCTGCTTTACGCCTTCGGCTGCCAGTTTTTTCACCTGCTCGATTACGACATGGGGCGGCCGGGAAGCTTCCGGCCCGCGGACGTAAGGAACGACGCAGTAAGAGCAGAACTTGTCGCAGCCGCGCATCGCCCGCACATACGCCTGAGCGGGTATATCACCGTTTGATGAGCCATACTCACTCTCAAACTGCTCAAGTGATGGATTGTATTGCGTATTGCGTATTGCGTCCTGCGTTTCACATAGTTTAATCGCACTACGCACTACGCTCGACGCCTGACGTTTTTGTTCTATTGCCTCGTTTATCAGCCGGGGTACTTCGGCAATTTGTGCGGGGCCGCAAACAATATCCACCGCCGATTGCTTAAATAACTCATCGCCTAATCGCTGGGCCATACAACCAATAACGCCCACCACCAAATCGGGCCTGGTTTCTTTGATATGTTTGAGATTCCCCAGATGCGACATAACCCGTTGCTCTGCGTGGTCTCGCACCGAGCAGGTATTTATCAGGACAACATCCGCTTCTTTAGCGTTATCGACAAACTGATAGCCGGCATCCTTCAGCGAAGTTTCGATAATCGCCGAATCCAGCTTATTCATCACACACCCGAAGGTTTGGAGTAATACTTTCATAGTATTCCTTCAAACCTAAATTCGGCCGCTTCATTATTCCGTTTAGAATCAGGAGTTCCCATAGGTTTCGACGTTACATCCGCTATTTTTCAGCGACAACGAGCATTTCAAAATCCTCTGTAGTCAGCTTATCTTTTCTTGAGAATGCTCCGAGCTTCGCCCCCAAAATATCTATTTTCTTATATCCAAGCGTTTTCAAAAGCCAGGTTATTTCGCTGGGCACATAGTAACGCTCATTACATTCTAATTCTTTCTTATTTCCCGCGTCGTCTTCGAAGACAGCTCTGTTATGGCTTCGTAATGTCATCAAGTCAAATGTGTCGCTTTTGTATGTCGCACTGCTTTGCTCACCTGCTGACTCGCAAAATTTCTTAACCGAATGATAAAGCGGGAACAGCCCGTTTAATGTTGTAAATATAAATTTCCCCTTATCTTTCAACGCCCTGGTCACACTTTTAAGTATCTCGAAATTCATTTCGTCCGTTTCCATCAAAGGAAAACCGCCTTCACAGAGCATTATCGCAGCATCGAATTCACCGTCAAAGGGAAGAGCCCTGGCATCGTGTTTTTGAAAATCAATTTTCAAACCAAGCTGTTTTGCTTTTTCTCTTGCCCTGGCAAGTTGAGAATCAGACAGGTCTATCCCTGTAACATGATAACCTCGTTTAGTCAGCTCAATCGAATGCCTTCCTGTGCCGCAGCCGACATCAATTATTTTTAAAGATTTGTCGCGAGCTAATTCCTGTTCGATAAAATCGCATTCGCCAAGTGTTCCTTGGACAAAACACTCCTTATCATATGTCTGTCCATAATTTTCAAATAATGACTCATACCATTTTTTCATCATTACCTCTCCCGCCCAAATAAATCGGACGCTTCATTATTCCGCGATTTCACGGCTATTGTCAGCATAAATCCTAATGAGATTCAACTTTTGTGCCCTTGTCAGTTTTTTAACACGCCTTTCGGCACTTAACGCATTTTTGTAATAGCGATACTCTTTAGTATATACTAACTTAATAGGTAATCTGCCCTTTAAGTATTTTGCCCCATTACCGCTTTTGTGCAAGGCAATGCGTTCTTCGAGGTTTTTGGTATATCCCGTATAATACGTTCCATCCCTGCCCCGGACTATATAGACGAAAAATCTACCTTCTCTCTTGATTGCTTTTCGAAAACTTTCGTCTCTAATTTTCATGACATACGATTCAAAAAATTACGTGCGTTCATTGGTTATTTATATCAACCAAATAAAGGGTATATGTTTCCGAAACTCGGGTGTCCCCGCATTTAGTTTTGCCTCCCGCTCTTGTCTTCGACAAGAGGACGCGGGGGCAAAACTGCGGGGGCACCCGAAGTTTTTTATGTGAACGTCCGGCATCTGGCTGACTTATGAAAACTCACAGCATCGTTTCAAGGATTTGTGCGGCGTCGCGGACGAGTTTGGGGCAGACCGACTGGAAGATGCCTGCTTTTCTTGCTGCAATCAGACCCTTTTTGGTGTTGATGTCGCAGCCAAGAAGGTCTCGGCAGATAATCGAGCGGTTGCGTTTCTTGAACCGTTGCGCCAACTTGCGAACAAGGGCGTAGGTTTTCAGTTTCGCATCGCGGTCTTTGGCGTCGGCCGGGCAATGTTTGAGCCCAATGATTAGAATAGCGCCGGTTACGGCCCCACAGGTTTCGCCCAATTGGCCCATACCGCCGCCAAAGCCAGCGCCCGCCTTCGCGGCTGGTTTGGCACTAAGTCCGTATTTTGGCCCGTATGCAAGCACAATCGCCTGCGAGCAGTTGAAGCCCTCTTTGAATCGCTCAACCGCGTTTTCCACCGATTTTGAACAGCGTTCTTTCCTTTTCATACAATTACCTTTCATTGCCAAACGAATCATAGGCGGCCATTATACCAAAGTGCGGCGTGTTTGAGTGGTCTGTAAAACGCTCGTCTGATAGAATACCCGGCGCGAAAAGTCATTCTTTGAACAGAAAGGGAAAGGCAAATGACGCAATGGTGGCAACAGAGCGTTGAAGAAACTATCGCCGCTGTCGATACGGACGCCGCAAAAGGGCTTACGCAACAGGAGGCGCAGCAGCGACTTGGGAAATACGGCGCCAACCAGCTCGAAGGAAAGAAGGCAATATCGCCTCTGACGATATTCCTGGAGCAGTTCGATGACTTCATCATCTGGGTGCTTGTCGGGGCGGCCCTGGTATCGGGGTTTATGCAGGAGTGGGTGGATGCTTTGGCGATAATCGCCATCGTAATCCTGAATGCCATTCTCGATGGGGCCGATTATGTGATGCTGTCGGCGGAAACGGCGGTCGGCAAATATCCGGTCGAGACGGTCAGGATGATGAATAGCATCATCAGGTACACCGAAGGCGCACGACTTAATCACAGTATCAGGGCTTGTACCCGCAGGGAAAGGACAGGCAGATGAAACACCGCCGGCCGCAAAGCACCGGGCAGAGGTAAGCCGGCATAATTGAGGATAACGTGCATGTTTGAGCCAAAATACATTTCATTGACGATTTTCGTGGTCGCGTATGTTTTGTTCGTCGTGCTGCCGCACAGGAGAATGCCGGTCGCGGTCGCAGGCGGCCTTGTGCTGATGATTCTGCGAGTACTTTCGCCGGCACAGGCGTTTAACGCCATCAACTGGAACGTGATGGGCATATTCGTCGGGACGCTCGTCGTGGCGGACGTCTTTATGGAAAGTCGTGTGCCGGCGTTCGTTGCAGAGGTGATTGTCGATAAGGCCAGAAACACGGCCTGGGCGATACTTGCTCTGTGCGCGCTGACCGGGTTCATCTCGGCCTTTGTTGAGAACGTCGCAACGGTGCTGATTGTCGCGCCGATTGCTTTGTCGCTTGCCAAGAAGCTCCAGATAAATCCAACAAAGATGATGATAGCCATCGCCATTTCGAGCAATCTCCAGGGTACGGCAACGCTCATCGGCGACCCGCCGAGTATGCTACTGGGCGGCTTCGCTAAAATGACTTTTATGGACTTTTTCTTCTACCAAGGCAAGCCCAGCATATTCTTTGCGGTCGAAACAGGCGCGATTGTGTCTTTTGTCGTTCTATTCTTCATATTCAGGGCACACCGGCAGAAAATTCAGCTTGTCAGTATCGAAAAGGTAAAGTCGTGGTTCCCGACGATTCTGCTGGTCGTGCTGATTGTTCTATTGGCCTGCAGCTCTTTCTTCGACGCCGGTTTTTCTTATGTCGCCGGTCTGCTTTGTATGGCATTCGCGGCAATTTCGATTGTCTGGGAAAAGCTGGCAAACAAGGGTTCAATAACAAAGGGCCTCAGGTCGCTCGACTGGGACACGACGTTCTTTCTTATGGGCGTCTTCGTGCTCGTCGGGGCGATTACCTTCACCGGATGGATTGAGACAATCTCTGTTTTTCTCAGCAAGCTGGTGGGCAGGAACATATTTCTGGGCTATACCCTGCTGGTATTCATGTCGGTCTTCATCTCGGCTTTTGTGGACAATGTTCCGTTCCTGGCGGCAATGCTGCCTGTGGCCGTATCAATGTCGCAGCGGCTGGAGGTGAATCCCTCGCTGTTCTTGTTCGGTCTGCTTATCGGGGCAAGTTTGGGCGGCAACATTACGCCGATAGGGGCTTCGGCCAACGTAGTCGCCTGCGGTCTGCTCAAAAAAGAAGGTTACCACGTCAGTTTCCGCCAATTTGCGAAGATTGGTCTGCCATTTACCTTGGTGGCAGTGACCGCCGCTTACCTGTTCTTGTGGCTTGTCTGGGGACATTGACCTGAGACGGCAGTTTGGGCGTGTTTCCTTGCCCGCCTTTGGAAACCCACCCGCGCCGAGGTGAGCGACGTGGCCAACGCCATTCTCGATGGGGCCGATTATGTGATGCTGTCGGCGGAAACGGCGGTCGGCAAGTACCTGGTCGAGGCGGCCAAAATGATGAATAGCATCATCAAGTACACCGAAAACACGCACTTGAATTCATAAACGGCTGCGTAAGACAATCCCTGCAGCAAACTACCCTGTCAGCTCGCTTCGCGACTGCGATGCCGCACGAACCATTTCACTATTTCCAGCACGGGTGAAACGGTAAACGACAATGAAATGATTATTACCCAGTCCACTAACGACAAACTGTAAGTGCCAAAAGGTCGATGCAGGACTGGCAAATAAACAATCAGCACTAATAGCGACAATTCCCAAAGGATAGCAATGTTAAGCCACTTGTTGGCAAAAGGATGGTTCAGGACCGAATGACGGTCGGAACGGAAGTTGTATGCCTTTAAGAACTGTATAAGCACAAGCGACACAAACGTCATTGTCATCGCTTCTTCAGCGCTCCTGCCTGAACGCAACGCCCAGACAAAAAGCCCCAAATTGGCGATAGTTGACCAAACACCGCCCGCCATCATAAGGGCAATAACGGGTCTTGTGAAAATGCCCGTGCGTGGGTTTCGCGGTCTGCGGTGCATAAGGTCTTTCTCAGGCGGGTCAACGGCCAGGGCCAGGGCGGGCAGGCCGTCCGTCGCGAGATTGACGTAAAGGATTTGCACCGCGCTCAAAGGCAGCGGCATCCCGGCAAGCGTGGCAACGCCCATCAGGCCGATTTCGCCCAGGTTTGACGACAGCAGGTACATCAGGTATTTTTTGATATTGCTGAAAATGCCCCGCCCTTCCTCGACAGCCGCGACTATTGAAGCAAAATTGTCGTCGGTAAGCGTCATAGCGGCGGCCTCTTTGCTGACGTCGGTGCCGGTGATACCCATAGCGATACCAATGTCGGCTTTTTTAAGAGCAGGCGCATCATTCACGCCGTCTCCGGTCATCGCTACAATCTGGCCTTTCTTTTGCAGGGCCGTAACGACGCGAAGCTTGTGCGCAGGGGAAACACGGGCGTAAACCTCGATATTCTGGACTTCGCGTTCAAGCTCGGCATCCGACATGACCTCCAATTCATCCCCGGTAACAACACGGCCTGCCTTGAGAATACCTAATTCACGGGCTATCGCCTTCGCTGTAATCGGGTGGTCGCCCGTAATCATTACCGCCTTGATGCCGGCGTTCTCGCATGTCCCGACGGCGGCTTTGGCCTCCGGCCGAGGCGGGTCAATCATTCCCACCAGGCCGAGAAAAGTCATTTCACGTTCGGCTGTTTCAAGTGTGGCATTTGACTTCGACGCCACAGCCAGCACTCGCAGCGCATCGCCTGCCATTCGGTGGGCGGCTTCCAGTATCGCCGTCCTGCCTGATGTTTCAAGGGCCGCTTCACCCCTGTCGGTCAACTGCCTTGCACAAGAACCGAGTATCACTTCCGGCGCGCCTTTGGAGAATGCTATGACTCCGCTTTGAGCGGTGTGTAATGTTGTCATACGCTTGGTTTCGGATGTAAACGGGATTTCATTGACCCGTGGGAAGCGTGTGTCAAGGTCGGCCTTGTCCAGCCCGATTTTAGCGGCCGCCACGATCATCGCACCTTCCGTCGGGTCGCCCTTGATACCCCAGCGGCCTTCCGGCTCGCGGATCATGTGCGCATCAGACGCCAGTGTGGCCGCCTCCAGCAGATGCTTCAATTCGCCTGGTGCTTCCACCACCGTGCCGTCGCGCAAATACTGACCGTGCGGCTCATAACCGGCCCCCGTAACCTCCAGTATCTGCCCGGCGACATAAACCCCGCGGACAGTCATCTCGTCCTTTGTCAGTGTCCCCGTCTTGTCGGAGCAAATAACAGAGGTGCTGCCCAACGTCTCGACAGCAGAGAGACGGCGCATCAGAGCGTGACGGCGAACCATACGCTGCACGCCGATGGCCAGTGAAATAGTAACCACGGCAGGCAACGCCTCAGGGACTACCGCGACAGCCAGCGCAACGCCGAATATCAGCATCTCGACAAATGGCTGACCGCGAAACAGCCCCAGGACCACAATAATGGACACGACCACAAGGGCGGCCCACGCCAATGCGCGACCGACCTTATCAAGATTTTCCTGTAACGGCGTTCTGCCTGTTTCAACCGTCTGCAGCATCTGGGCGATTTTGCCGAATTCGGTATTCATACCTGTAGCGACAATAACGGCTCGCCCCCTGCCGTAAGTTGCTGCTGTCCCCGCATAAGCGATGTTTTTGCGGTCGCCCAGGGCAGGGTTGGGACTGTCTAAAGGAGCAGTGTTTTTTTCCACCGGGACCGATTCGCCGGTAAGAGCGGCCTCTTCAATCTGCAAATTAACGGCCTCTGCCAGCCGCGTATCGGCAGGGATTTTATCGCCGGCACGCAGGATAATAACGTCGCCCGGCACAAGCTCACGGGCCGGGATATTGGCCTCTCGCCCGTCACGAATGACATTGGCCGTCGGGGCGGCCATTTGCCGCAGGGCCTCTATGGCTCGCTCGGCGCGATATTCCTGCACAAAACCCAGCAGTACCGCGAGCAATACGATAACTGCAATAGCAATCGCCTCAATACCATGTCCAAGAAAAGCCGAAAGAGCGGTGGCGATAAGCAATATGACAATCAGCACATTCTTGAACTGTTGCAGGAATAATGTCCACGGCGAGACGCGATGTGCGGCCTGAAGCTCATTGGGGCCGTACTCAGTGAGGCGGCGTTTGGCCTCCTGCTCACTCAAGCCGACGGTAGCGTCGGTGCTCAGCTTTGCCAGGCAATCGGTTGTCGTCAGCTTCCACCAATCTGTCATAGCTCGCATCTCCTATAGGCAACGGAACAATTCAGGAATCCCGCCGACCTGGCCGCGGCCGGCGCGGCTGGGTATTATCACATTTCCTGTCAATCCCGCAAGCGATATGATTCGATTGCGCGTTTGGCGTTACTTTGCGACCACGCCCTTGAGTCCCCTTGAGACAAGGGATGCGACGTTGACCAGTATCGCAGGCACGGCCAGGCCGCCGGGACAAACAAGATACTTCGGCTGCCATTGCGGCGAGAATTTCTCCTTGTATTGTCGCAGACCCTGGAAATTATAAAAATGTTCGCCGTGTCGGAAGACAAACGTGCCGAGTTTGTGCCAGAGCGGGGCCAATTCCCTGTCCTCAAAACCCGACAGAGGCGCCATACCGAGATTGAACCACCGGTATTGCTGCTGTTTGCCCCAGAGCAGAAGTTCGGTAAACAGGTAATACATCAGCCCGCCGGACAGGTCGGGCAGATAGCGCATCAGGTCTATCGAAAACTCTTCCTTCTCGGCTCCGGTCCAGATATTGGCAAAGGCGACGATGGCGTCATTCCTGCGAATAACGGCAAGCGGGAAGTTTT
>CAYGVZ010000020.1:0-19681 GCA_964353475.1 uncultured Pirellulales bacterium
ACGTCAGGAACTCGAAAAGATTCTGAACGACCACTGTTCGGGTCGCAAAGACAATTTTCTGAAAATATGGACGCTCTTGGGGCTTTCAATCTGGTATGACATCTTCTGCAACAGTGCCACTAAGCGAATTACATCGCACTGTTCAGCTTTATTATAAGGAGTCAGGCTTGGGAAAGAACGCGGCTCATTGGTTACTTTTCTTTTATGCAAACTAAGGCACAGATAGTGTGTAATCACTGCTTGGATGACAAGGACATTTGCATATGAAAGAATCCCCGGCGAGTAGCAATTTGGTGGTTGACGATTTCAGGAAAGTCCTGTGCGACACGGCAAGATATGGTCTGGTGCGCTTGTATAGTAACGATACTTTGCCTTATACTGTCAGAGGTAGGGGCGCCGGGGAATATACTCTTGAGGGTTTTAGTGTCAGATATGCAGCAATCAGCCAGATTGGTATGGCGAAGTGGCTGAGGCATCATCAAGAGGATAAGGCATGTTTACCGGACCTTTGGCCAAGGATATTGGCTCGTGTCAGTGACATAAACCATATTGGCGATTTTGCGCTTCTGTTATGGGCTGCAGTTGAGAGTAGCGGAGACGACTGCGACAAGTTTGCCAAAATGATTGTTCGGCTTTGGCCTGACCAACAAGAGATGTGCAACGCAGTCGAGCTTGGCTGGGTTGTCCAGTCCTTAGTTCGCCTGTGTGAGATTATGGATTTAAAAGAAGATACAAGTGAAGTTCTCAGGACCGCCCGTGAGAAGCTACTGGCGTTGTACAATCCTGCCAGCCGATTGTTTGGCAGACATAACAGACCCGGCTTGACCGAGCTATTGTCTCGCCGGGTGGCTTGCTTCGCTGACCAGGTTTATCCGATACTCGCTCTGGCTAATTACGGGAGGCATTTTCACGATTTGGGAAGCTCTAATGCCGCGATTGCGGTTGCAGACACGATATGCCGGCTGCAAGGGGCACTGGGGCAGTGGTGGTGGCATTACGACGTGCAAACCGCCAAAGTGGCCGAGGAATATCCGGTGTTCTCGGTTCATCAGCATGGGATGGCGCCTATGGCCCTGCAGGCTGTTGACGAGGCCACCGGCACAGATCACTTTAAGCATACCGAAGCCGGTCTGATGTGGCTGACTGGGTCCAACGAATTAGGCGTGACGATGATACAGCCACAGCAGGCGGTTGTATGGCGAGATATTCATCGCAAGGAAATTGGGAAAATGTTCAGGGTTGTGCGTGGAAGCTTGTCTTTAGCCGGCCTGGATTGGGCTCATCGGCTCACTGGGAGAAGAGGGATCGGTTATGTAGTCAACACTGAATGCCGACCGTACGAGCTGGGCTGGCTTCTTTACGCCTGGGCAGGTGAGTTACCGAAGATAACAGGAAAGAGCAGGGTATGACAGATCTATGAAGGCAGGCATTGAGCGAAAATCGGTCAATATATTGGGGATAGCCGTTAGTTCGTTTACGATGGAAGATCTCCTTGGGGTTATTGATGTGAGTATAGCGTCGCGTCAGCACCTGCTTCTGGGTGTGGTCAACGCCGCCAAAATAGTCAATGCCCGCAAAGACGCAGGACTAATGCAGAGTCTGAAACAAACAGATCTCATACTGGCGGATGGTATCTCTGTTGTCTGGTTGTCGCGGCTGCTGGGTACTCCTTTGCCGCAGCGGCTGGCCGGAATTGACATAATGTATCGGATACTCGAAAGGGCATCCGAACGACGTTACCGTGTTTACTTCCTGGGTGCAAAGGCAGATGTGGTGCAGCGCGTAGTTGAAATCACAGCCAAGCAATACCCGGGCGTCATAATCGCCGGCTGGAGGGATGGCTACTTCATCGACAGCGAAACCGAAGCCGTCGCCCAGGACGTAAGGCGCAGCAGAGCCAGCATATTGCTTGTCGCAATGCCCTCTCCCCGCAAGGAGAATTTCCTCGCAAAGTGGTACGGCCTTATGGATGTGCCGGTTTGTCACGGTGTCGGCGGCAGTTTCGACGTGATGGCTGGTGTCACAAGACGAGCTCCGAACTGGATGCAGAATTGTGGGCTGGAGTGGTTTTACCGTCTTATTCAGGAACCGCGACGGATGTGGAAAAGGTATCTTGTCACCAACACCTTGTTCATCGTTGGTGGCGTAAAGGCAGTAATACAGGTGAGATTGGGTCGATTGTTCCGCAGGCAACCGTTCGGTTCTGTCTGCAACAGCAAGAGCCGCACTAGTTAAATCACATGCTTTGTTTTCGTTCGCCAGTGAAGCGGGGTAATAAAGACGATTTCTATTAGATGAGTACGAGTCAGGCCAATAAGGCGGACATCCCTGTTATAATCCTTGCGGCGGGTCGAGATTTTGGGAGGTGTCCGATAGCGTCCCGGGTGCCATCGGCATTGTGGCCCGTGGTTGACAAACCCGTTTTGGTTCGACTGCTGAGTGGTCTGGCCAGGCAAGGGATTAAGCGGGCCACGATATGCTCACACGGGGATACCACGTTATTGAAACAGGCCGTGGATGCCGCGATGGTGCGTGATATGGATGTGGAGTTCTTGGATGAGCCGTTGCCGGTGGGGACGGCAGGTTCCATCCGCGATGCCGTCAAAGACCGGGCGGATGGGTTACTGGTGGTAATGTCCGGCAGCATTGTTTATCCGCCCGATATCAATGTTCTTGTAACGTCTCATCGCGCCCGCGGTGCGGACCTGACCGTCGTGCTGAATCTCGCAAACGGCGGCGGGCAGGCGGCCAATGTCTATGTCTGCGAGCGGGCAGTCCTTGAGCACATTCCGGCACAGGGCTATTTCGATATAAAGGAGAGCTTGGTTCCTGAACTGGTGCGTGCGGGCAAGCGGGTTTGCCCCTTGCTGCTCTCTCGTGGTGTCAGCAATTTCCGCGACCGACAGAGTTATCTGGGCGCCATAGGCGATTATCTTGAGGATGGGGCAGAGGCAATCCTCGATATGCCGCTGTGGAAGCGAGATGAGCAGCGTGTAATCTGGAAGGGCGAGGCAGCAAAGATTGCACCATCTGCCAAATTCTACGGAAAGGTGGCCGTGCTCGATGGGGCCGCGGTCTGCGAGGACGCCGTTATTTTTGGGCCCACTGTCATTGGTCGAAATGTGACGATAGGCAAAGATAGTGTAATAGTAGGCAGCGTGCTGTGGGACGGCTCAACAGCAGGGGGCAATTGTGAAGTTCAGCATTGTGTTGTCGATTACGATGCGGTTATCAGGACCAATAGTGTCGTCCGGGATGAGGCAGTTGTGTTCAAGGCCAAAGGGGCCGTGAGTAACGTGCTTGAGCGTATGACTGAATGCGCCAGAGGCGCACTGGACAAGGCGGGCTTCAGTCATCGCAAGTCGGACGGCGCGAAAGCTATGTCTGAATCTGCCCGGGCGAGCAGTGGCGGCCGATTGCCTTTGGTAGCTGTGGCATTTGTCATCGTCGCTTTTCTGTGGTCATATTGGCCCGGCATTGTGGACCTGTGGCGCGTATGGCAGCGGAGCGATGAGTATTCTTCGGGTTTATTGGTGCCGTTCCTGGCCGTTTATGTCTTGTGGTCGGAGAGGGAACGCCTAAGGGATACGGCGATTCGGCCCTGTATCTGGGGTCTCGTTGGATTTCTCGTTGCTCAGGCAGTCAGGTACTTCGGACTTTTCTTTATGTATGGTTCGGCCGAGCGGCTGTCGATTGTGCTGAGCATATGGGCGATTGTGCTGCTGCTGTTTGGCTGGCGGCTTTTTCGCAAGGTCTGGCCGGTGCTGCTGTTCCTTGTGTTGATGGCGCCCTGGCCGAACCGCGTTCAGCAGGCGGTTGCTCTGCCGCTGCAACGCTGGGCGACCGTCTCGGCGGTGTTCTGTCTTGAAGTGGTCGGTTACGCCGCGTCGCACGAAGGGAATCTTATCCACATAGGCCGGACCAGCGTTGCCGTAGCGGAGGCGTGCAACGGGCTGAGGATGGTGACGGCATTTTTCGTGGTGAGTGGCCTTGTGGTTCTGTTGGTGAAGCGACCGTGGTGGCAGAAGGTGGTGGTTTTCATATCGAGCGTCCCAATTGCTCTGCTGTGCAACACAATCCGTCTGGCGATTACCGCAGTTGCCTTCACGTTTCTCGAAGGCGAGCAATGGGAGACGATATTTCATGACTTCGGGGGGTATGCGATGATGCCGCTGGCGATTGCTCTGGCGGTGGCGGAGTTCTGGATATTGGCACGGCTGACAACGCCGGCCAAACAATACACACAGTCAAAATTGTGCGTTCCGGGAGGTTCCGGGCGGTAAGGAGAGTCAGAAATTATGGAACAACTAAACAAGTATTCAGGCGAGATTGTTGAGCGAAGGATTGAGCCGTATGAAATGCCGCCCGAAGCAGGCAGCGGCGGGACGGAGGACCTGGTAGCAGCAGTGCTTCGCCGCTGGCAGCTTGTTGTGCTGCTGTTTGCGGCGATATGCGCAGCAGGTTTGCTGTCGGTATGGCTGCTGATTGAACCGGCCTATGAGGTGACGGGGGCTTTGAGAGTCGCGCCTATATTGCCGAATATTCTGACCGGGGAGGCGGACAAGGGCGAAATATCCAACTACCAGAGTTTTATGAATACGCAGGCGAAGATGATATTAAGCCCACAGGTAATGCAGCGAGTGGCGGATGACCTGGCGGGCAGGAATCTAGCGTTTTTCGAAGAGCACGCTCGCGGCCTGGGTGGGAAACTGGCGCGAAAAATCAATCCCGCCACGGGCAAGCCGGACGCCGCACAGATTCTTAAAGGGGCCATTTCCGAGGGGTTGATAACCGCAACAGCATCGAGGAACACCGAGCTTGTTGAGATAATGATGCTCAACTCCAATCCTGAGGACGGCAGAAAGATAGTTGATGCCTTTATACAGGCGTATATGCTTGTTGAGGTCGCCAGTTCACTGCAGGGGCAGGACCAGCGGCTCACCGTCCTGGAAAACGAGCGTAAGGTTCTCGCCGGGAAACTGGAGAACCAGCGGGAGGCGATTCGCAAATTGGCTGAGGAGTACGGTACGGCGACCCTCGGCGGCCGTCAGGATATGATGCTCCAGCGGGTATCGAATCTGCTGGGCGAACTGACAAAGGCAGAAGCGGTAAGAATCGGACTGGAGGCAAGAGTACAGGCGCTTGGACAGGAAAAGGAGCACGCGGCGCTGACTGAAGAGATGCTGCAGAAACGCAATGACTTCGTAAATGCAGACGTGGCGGTAAAAGAACTGACGCGAAACGTCGTCCAGCTCGAACAGGATATGATTATGGCACGGCAAACATTGACGCCGGAAAATCCTGTTCTAAAGCAGAAAGAGGATTTCCTGGCTGCGTTCAAGAAACGACAGGATGAAAGGCGTGTGGAGGTCGCAAAGGAATTTGATGAAAAAATGGCGGTGGAGGCGAACGAGGCCGTGAGTGCTAGGCTGGTCAGCGCACGTGCGGAGCTTGAGCAGACGCAGATGTTTGAGAATCGGCTGAGAGAAAAACTTGCCAATGAGGACACAAAGACCATTGAGGTGGGACGAAAGCAGCTTGCCATACAGGACCTGCAATATCAGTTGGACCTCGATAAAGAGACATATGATAGGATTTCCAGACGCATTCAGGAGCTTGAGATGGAACGAAAGCGCCCTGCAAGAGTGTCCATCGCTTACCCTGCCGATGTCGTCGGTATCCGCGATAAACGTCTGAAGTATTCATTGGCGATTGTTTTTGGGGCAATGGCCTGTGGGATGGGCGCGGCTATTGTCGCCGACAAGGCGGACCGGAGATTGCGCTGTCCCGAAGACATTGTACGGCACATCGGCGTGCGGATACTGGGTACTACTGCAAATCCACAGACCATTAAGAGCGAACTTCTGCCCCGCCAATTGCTCGAGGACTACCAGACGATTCGCGCCAACCTCGGGTTGCTTGACGGCGGCGGTATTCCCAGAAAAGTGGTTATCACCAGTCCCGCAATGAGAGACGGGAAAACAACGTTTGCAGTGAATCTTGCGACAAGTTTGTCGAGAGCTGGTAAGAGGGTTTTGCTCATTGACGGTGATTTGAGAAAGCCCGACATCGGGCGACTTTTGAATATCCCGCGAGAGGCCAGGCGACTGCAGGAACTGCTTGCCTTTAAAGACCTCGAAGAAGGCGTCTGGGCCGCGCCATCCGGCGGGCTTGACGTGCTTGCGGCAGATTCGCACAGCCCCGTTGACCCCTACGAACTGCTTACTTTGCCTCGAACGGCTGAGCAGATAGCCAAGTTGAGCGAGAGGTACGACCACGTGATTATCGACACGCCTCCCGTATTGGCGTTTCCCGATGCGCTTATCTGGGCGCGTATTGCAGGGGCGGTGATACTGACCAGCTTTGCCGGTCGCACAACTGGGCCGGACCTGAAGGTGGCCAAACAGCGGCTGTCGGAGATGGGAGTGACAATTCTCGGCTCGGTTCTGAGTAACGTCGGGGTTGACCACAGTTATTACCGCTACGGCTATCATTATTATGCGTCAGGCCCTCACAGGCATCGCAGCGAAAAAGGGACTTCCGTCAGGCCGCTCCTGTTCTCCACTGAGACGGAGGACAAAAAAGACAATCAGGCAAAGTCCTGACAGCCGCCCTCATCGGCCATACCGTATCTTGTTTTCGTAGGCGTAGGCATTCAAGAAATGCATCTCACTATTATCCATAGGCATCGACAAGACCGCGAGAAGGACATCCTGCTTAAGCTCGCTGCTTGCAGTACGCCGCTGGGCAATGTCACGTCGGGCTGGCTGCGCACGCATTACCCTGCCGAGGGCAAATCCTTCGTGATGGCTGTGCCAGCGGATTGGCTGGATACACCTCATTCGTCCGACTTGGCCGGCTATGATGATTGTGTGCACCTGCCTGCCGGTAGTTTAGATGGACGCAGAAGCAACTGGCTGGTTATATCGAACGGCCGATTTGTGACCGATGTTGATTGGCAGTGGCTCAGGGCCGCTGTGTACAACTGCCGGGCGGACGTGGTTGCAGTTACCGTGACAGATGGGTTGCGGCGCTGCAATGAATGGTTAGTGATGAACAGCCGAGATGATCTGATAGGTTTTCGGCTGCTGTACGGCGATATGGTTCAGCCGGCGCCTGTTCCCGCCGACTGGCCGCACCATTTATTCCTCCGAAGTGCAATTCTGCCGACGGTTCTTACCGGCGGAGATGTCCCCCTGGACTTTGGTGTGTTGATTGAGCGATGCCGCAGCCAATCCTTGGTTGTACTCGGCGTAAAAGCCGGCGGCCGGGTTCTTGACCTGGGCAGTGAAGAAGGACTGTTGGCTTTCGCAGGAATGGCGGTTGGCGCACGTGGCCGCACGGGAACAAGGCCCCACCGTGTTGTTGTTGCTGACGGCGATAAAGTTGCAGGAGTGGTGCTTTTCGGACGCGGCGTGAGCATAAGCAAAGGTGCGATTATCGTTGGACCGGTGGTTATAGGCGACAATGTGCAAATCGGTGCCGGCGCCGCTGTCAAGGCGTCAATAATCGCACCGGGCGTCTTTGTGCCCGCCGAATCTCTTGTGGAGGACAGAGTTGTTGCCGACTCGCGTCCGCATTCTATGAACAGTCACTGTCGAGTCCGCGCTGCCTTGAACAGTCACTCGGCTCGGCAGCCGGCAGGGGACAGTTTTCGGAGATGGCCGAGATTTTCGTACGCACGCTGCTTCAAGCGTCTTGCCGACATCGTGGCATCCGTGATAGTTCTGGCGCTTTTTGCTCCTGTCGTGCCGGTAATAGCGCTGGTCATAAAGCTGACGTCGCGTGGACCGGTATTCTTCAAGGATGTACGCCAGGGGCTGTATGGCAAACCGTTCAAGTGTATAAAGTTCAGGACTATGCCAGTCGGCGCCGCCGGGATGCAGGAACGGCTCAGGGTGGTGAACGAAGCGGATGGCCCGCAGTTTATGATGGAGGACGACCCCCGCGTAGGCGGGGTGGGCCGATTCCTGCGGGATACGCACATAGACGAGATTCCGCAGTTTCTCAACGTGTTGCTGGGACAGATGAGCGTGGTCGGCCCCAGGCCGTCGCCCGAGGCGGAGAACGTGCTGTGCCCGTTTTGGCGCGACGCGAGATTGTCGGTTCGCCCCGGGATTACGGGCCTGTGGCAGGTCTGTCGCACACGCGAGCCGATGAAGGATTTTCAGGAGTGGATACACTACGACGTCAGGTACATCAGAGACCTGTCGTTCAAGCTGGATTTGTGGATATGCCTGCGAACGGCCGTGAGGATGGCAGGGAAGTTCATTGACCAGTTCCAGGTTTCATTGTTGGACAGAACGGAGAAATGAAATGACGGGAAGATATTTTAACTGGCGATTGGCGGTTGTTCTGGTAATGGCAGCGGCGATTCTCGGCGCTACCGCGTGGGGGCTTAGGCAGTGGCAAAGAAGCCGAAGGGCGGAGCGGGGCCGCGAATTGGGCTATAAGGCGTATAATGAACAGCAGTGGGAGCAGGCGGCGGCGAACCTCGGACGTTATCTTAGCGTTGTACAGGACGACGTGCCGGTCTTGCTTGCCTACGGCGATGCGCAAATGAACATAAGGCCGCTGCGGCAGACGAATGTCCAGCAGGCAATATCCGCCTATCACAGCATCCTTCGCCTCGATGCAGCCAATGAGCAGGCCGCAGAAAGATTAGGGCAGCTTTATCTGGATATAGGTGTGCCGGGCGAGGCGGAGTTGATAGCAAATCGTGCGCTTCAGACCGTCAAATCGGCTAAGTTGCGGACGATACTGGCGGCGGCGCTCGTAGGTCAGCGCAAATTCACGCAGGCGGTCGGTGAGCTTAAGGGTATTATTAAGGATAATCCCGAGGAAGTTTCGGCTTACGAGTTCATGGGACAATTGGCGCAGGAACGGCCGGTCGATTTTCCTGAGCCGGCCGCATCCTGGTTCGACAAGGCGGTAAATGCAAACCCCGCACGGGCAATGGCATATATCGCACGGGGGGCGTTTCATTTGAGGAGGGGCGACGCGGCCGCCGCTCTCGAAGATTTCACAAGGGCCGAGAAACTGGATTTGTCCGACCCGAATACGCGGCTGGTGCTGGCCGGGCAGTTCGTAAGTATGCAGCAGCTTGAGCGTGCGAGCAGTCAGTTTGAGATTGTCGAAGCGTCCGAGCCGAGCAATCAGATTCTCTGGCGGCAATGGGCTGAGCTTGCGCTGCGGTCCGACTCGAATGAGATTATGTCGAGGGTGGCGCAGACGGGTCTGGCGCGACTCTCATCGCAGCCGTGGGACTTTATGCCTCTGGCGGCGGAGCTGTATATACGATGCGAACAGCTTGACCGTGCCGGCGAATGTATCTCGCGGATGCGGCAGAAGGAAGTCGCTCCCGCGACAGCCGCCTTCCTTGAGGGGCTGCTGGCTGAAAGACAGGGCAAAGGTTACGAAGCAATAAAGGCCTGGCGACGGGCACAGGAGCTGGGCGGCAGGTCGGCGCGGATTCGGCTTGCCCTGGCTGCCGCCTTATCACAAATGGGCGACTCACAAGCGGCACTCAATCAGTTGCGAACGCTGGTTTCCGAGCAGCCGAATTTGCTGGCAGCACGTCTCTCGCTGGCCCGGCTGCTGGGCGAAACAGGGCAATGGGCGGTGGCGGTTGAGCAGAGCGGTATTGCAAAGCAGATAGCGCCTCGCAGCAGCGAGGCCCAACTGCTCGATATTCGGGCGCGGCTGCGCCTGTTGTCCGGCAGCCGGCCTGACAGGAACGCCGCCGCTTATCGGGAGATGGAGTCGATTTTGACCGCGATGAGCGATGCCACGGGCGGCGCTCTTGAGGTTCAGCTTCTGCAATTTGAACTGGCGATGCAGCGAGACGGCCCAGCCGCAGGCCAGAAAATTATCGAGCAAATGAAGGCAAAGCACGCAGGCGAAAGTAACGTTGCTATGGCGGAGGCCAGCTTGCTCGTCTCACAGGGCAGGTTTGATGAGGCGATTGAAGTAATGAAAGGAGTCGTCGCCAGACCTGATGCGCCGGTAGCTGCCGCGAGATACTTAGTCGGCCTGCTTTGGAATCAGGGTCGGCTGGCCGAATGTGAGAAACTTTTATCGGGTGTGATTAATGCCGCGAGCGAGCCGTCTTCAAGGAAAGGCCTGAGTTTGTTGTTGGCTGAGGCATACGGGCGACTGAACGAGCAGGGCAATCGGTGCTCATTGCTTGCTGCGCTGGCCGAGCAACTGCGCGAAGATGTTTTGGTTCGGCGGGAATTGCTGACCTGTGAAACCATTGTAGCGGATTTAAATCAGGCCCAGCGCATCGTGGACGAGATAAAAGACATCGAGGGCGAGCAGGGATGGCAATGGCGGTACGAACAGGCAAGGGCCTGGTATGCTCAGAGCGATTTTGAGAGCAAATACCCACAGGTTGTTTCGCTTCTGCAGGCCAATCTCCTGGCCAACCCGGACGACCAGGCCAGCAGGATTCTCCTGGCCGAATCGCACAGGCGAGCGGGCAATGACCGGCTGGCTGTATCCGTGTATGAGGAGGCGCTCAGCCGTTCGCCCAATGATGCGCAGATTATCGCTCGAGTCGTTGCTGCGCTGTACCGGGCAAACGAGTATGAGCGCGCCGATGCAATCCTTCGCGGGGCAGCCGAGGGGGGCATAGAGCATCCCGCGTTGAAGCGGTTTGAGCTGGAAAGCTATCTGCGGCGCGGCGAGCTTAGTTCGGCAAGCAGCGTTTTGCAGCAATTACTCGATGACGACCCGAATAACGAGAACGTCGTCCTGTCGCTGGCGTTGCTCAAGATGCGTCAAGACAACTTCTCTGATGCTCGAAAACTTCTTGACCGGATTGCAGAACGAGAGCCGAATTCGCTCGGAGCAACCGTAGCGATGGTCGAGTTGAGTGTACGGCAGGGCAGCGGCACCGAGGCGATAAACCTTTGCGACAGGATTGTGGATGCCCGCAGGGACGCATTCGCGTATATCCTTCGCGCCAGGGTTCGGGCGATGCTCGGCAGCATCGAGGACGCAAAGATTGATTTCCGGCGAGCGGTTGACGTTGAACCGAACAACGTTGAGGCTTGGGTCGCCAGGAGTGATTTTTGCCGGTCGAACGCGACGCTTGACGAGGCAATTGCGGACATCGACAGGGCGCTGGCGCTTGCGCCCGACAATGTGCGGGTGCAGCAGCGCGCGATTTGGCTCTACCTGACCTCAGGCAATCCCGAACGCCTGAAGGTCGGCAGGGACGTCCTCGCCAATGCGCTCCGGCAGCATCCTGATGATGTTACCCTGCGTCTCCAAAAGGCGCGTCTCCTCCTTGCCGAGCAGACCGCTCCCTCAATAGAACAGGCCACGTTGATTCTTGAATCGGTGGCGGAGAACCACCCGCAAATAGGCGAGGTGTGGGCGATGCTGGCTCAGAGTGCTCTCAGCCAGGGCCAGCCGGTAAAGGCCATAGGCGTTACGCTGAGGGGGCTTGTGCATCGCCCGAACGACAAGACGCTGCTTATGCTCAAGGCCAGGGCGGAAGCGACAAGCTCGGCCTCTTCTGCGATTCCCACGCTCAAGGCCTTGCAGGAGCTTGACCCCAACGACGTCAACGTCGCTGCCTACCTTGCCGAGGTGTATGTAGCCGCCGGCCAGCCCGATAAGGCGATGGACTTTCTTGGCGGGCAACTGTCGCAGGCGACGTCAGCGGCAGACAAGAGACGGCTTGAGATTGCTTTGGCTATGGCAATGCACAAGGCGGGCAATCAGGCGCAGGCCGACGAAATACTCGGGCGCCTGCGTCAATCGGCCCCGGACGACCCGAGCGTGTTTCTCGCCCAAACCAGGGTTCTCAGAGACCACCGGCAATGGGAGCAGTTAAGCGGCATAGTTGCCGATTGGTATCTCAAACATCCCGATTCCGTTGCTGTAGTGACGGCGGCGGCGGATGAACTGGCGGCAATGCGCGACAGCGAGGCGCAAAAGGCGGCCGAGGGCATATATCGCATTGTTTCAACCCACGATGCGAATGCCGTCCTTTGTATGATGAAGCTCGCAATGCTGTTGCAGAATACCGGCCGGAGTGCGGAGGCGGTGGAGATATACAGGCAGGTTCTTCGGTCGCAGCCGGGCAGCGCGGTGGCCGCCAACAATCTTGCATGGATTCTCTGTGAAGAGCAGGGACAGTATAAGGAGGCGCTTGAGCTTGCGGATAAATCCCTGGCGGAAGCGCCGAATTACGTTGACCTCATCGATACACGAGGCGTCGCGTATTATCGACTGGGGCAATTCAGCAGGGCAGCCGATGATTTCAGACGCTGCGTACATCTGTACCCGGACGGGACGCCGGCGTCGGCAAGCTCGTATTTTCATCTGGCAAGGGCGCTGGCGCAGCTTGGACAGAAAAGCGAAGCCGTGGAACACCTGACCAAGGCCCTGCAGTTGAACAGCGAAACTGAGGGACTAGCCGCAGCCGATTTTGGAGAGGCGCAACGGCTGCTCGAGGAACTGTCAAAGGGAGGAAAATGATATGTATCAGTCGTCGCAACCACAAAGAGACGCCGCCGATAACGAAGGCCTGAATAAACGCCGTGGAGACGGTATGCCGGAGGTAAGCTTATTAGACGACCAGCAGTGGCGGCATGTTCAGCGGTGGTATGGCCTGAGCCCGCGCGAATTGCAGGTGGCCCGTCTTATATGTGGCGGCTATCACAATGAAGACGTTGCGGGTAATTTGCGAATCAGATGCGGTACCGTCAAGACGCACCTGCGGAACATCTATCGAAGGATTCACGTAGCGAACAAGATTCAAATGCTGCTGAAGTTTGTGGGGCAGGCAACTACAAATGGTCGCCTTTCACAGGATTGTTCCGTGATACATCCGCAGGATTCGTCTCATAACCTATCCGAATCGCCGCCATCGCAGCAAGGCGAAACGCAGAGTTGATTTACAGACTATCCCAAAACCCCGTCTGTCATTCTGAGCGAAGCGAAGAATCTCATGTTGTTGCCACCCAGACCCTTTGTCCGCCTACGGCGGACACGCAATGACAATCGTTTTGCTGGGCGCTCTTAGTCACTTACCCGAAAAGGCCGCACTTCCATCTTTCCCCTTTTTCACGGGTCTCGCCGTCGCGCTAAGGCGGGATTGCTGACGAAGCCGGCGGTTTACATATAGCGTACCCCTGCTGGGGTATCCCGAAAGGGGTACAACAATGGCTTTTTTAGTATTGAAAACTCATTTACGAGACGCTGAATTGCTTGAGAAAAATTCGCTCAATTTTTGTCTTGACTTAGAGATAGAAAAAAGGTACGATAGCAACAACTTATGGTCATGGGGAGGGATCCCCATAGGTAGTACCAAAATGGTACCCTGTGCAGGTACAGGGACTTTACGTCCTTATAAAGTCCCCGCCTTGTACCTGGCACGACCGGAGAGTGGAGAAGAACTTGTTCAGAGGCCGAGAAAAAACTTTGCTTGCCGCAATTGTTCTGTTTGCGGCGTCAGCCGCAAGCGCTGTTCCTACCGTTTCGTCCGGGGTCCGCTCTGGTTCCACCGATTGTGGATACCGTTACTCGATAGAGACAAAGTCGGCGGTATGCGTCAGCCGGGCGGATGGGCAGCTTGGAGATATTGGCAGGGCGATTCTTCAGCCGCTGGCGGGTGCATTGGATGCCGGCGATACACAGGCAGACAATTTCAAGAGCTTACCCGGCGCCCCCGCAGCGCTCTTGATGGGACTGATGGGATTTCTTTGTATCTCGGCGGTTCATGACCGCAGGGCGTGGCTGGCTGTTTTTGCCTGTGCGTTCTGGCTGGGCCAGCAGGGCGTCCAGCTTGTTCCTCGCCTGATACGGTATGCCGACCACAACACACGCAGCGGCTGTGAATACGCGTCCGAGTCATATTGGCACAATCGTTTCGCCCAAAGCCATAACGGCTACAGCGACCCGGCTGCCGAGTACATTGGGCTGCTTCATTATCTGGCCGGCATACCTGATGGCCGCACCGCTTTTGTCAACACCGTTCTGACTGCCACAGATAATATTCACAGCTTCCTTGCCGTTGCTGCGGCTGTGCTATGCGCTGAAATGAAGAATCGCTGTTCGGTGTCCGGAGCCGAACAGTTTGTGTGTTTCACACCGGCATTCATCTTCTCTAATATCCCGCGAGGCCCTCCCGCCTTTGCATAAATCATAAAGACCTCAGAGTGCAATCGCGAAACACTCTGAAGGTTTTCGGAATGTTTCTTTTAACAAAGAACCGGTTCGTAGAAATTTTTAGAAAGTGTGTTGGAAAGGAATGAAATATGAAAAGGATGATTTTAATCACAGTTGTTGTCGGGTTGCTCGCGCCTCTGGCGTTAGCAAATTTAACCCGTCCTACCTACATTTCGGATGGGCTGATGACTTGGACTCGCGGTGCGAGCGGCTCCACGTATCAGGAGTGGGAGTTCAGCAGGGCCGGCGATCCGCAATATCCCGAAGTCGATGGGAATCCCTTTGCTGGGCTGCATGAAGCGCAGATAAACAGCGGAGCTTGGTACGCATCCGTGGATGGCCGTCCAGGGGTATTTATCGGCGAGCCGGTTGCGGTTGAAATTTTTGTCCCCAACCAGGCGATAGCAAATCCGTACAAGGACATCTGGTTCGAAATGGAATACAAGGTGAACGGTATCGCTGATGTCGTGCCTGTTCCAGCGGGCAGCAGTTTCGCGAGGACCTACTACGACGAGGATGACTTGGATTTGGGCTGGAAGAGAATGACGGTAAGCTGGCGGATTTGGCCCAACCCCGACTCCGAGAAGTTCTGCTTAGAGATATGGGGTACAGGCGGCTATCTTGACTGGGTAGCCGTTGACACGATTTGCGCGATTCCTGCGCCGGGTGCAGTCCTGCTGGGCGGCATCGGCGTTGCAGTAGTCGGCTGGCTGCGTCGCAGAAGGTCACTGTAACAAGAAAGAAGAGAGGTTTTTGCGGCTTGAGGGGCACGGGAAGGACACCGGCACCTGTCGGTGCGACCTTCCTGCGCCCGAAGCTGTCAATTTGGAGAAGTGGTGAAACTATGAAAACTTGTATGAAAGAGGCGATAAGTATGAAGAAGTTATTGATAGTTGTTATGGCGGGAGCGATTCTTGCGGCGATTGGTACCGCCAATGGCAATGTAACTACGGTAACTCAGCGGGACATATATCATGTAAGTATGTCCCACGACAGGGTTTACGCGTGGAATCTGATATTGCCAGAACCGCTCGCCCCGAATGAAACGATAATAGAAGCTGTATTGGTGTATGATAATATTCGAGATGATGCATACACCAGCGGGGACAGATTATTCACGCACTTGTTGGACAACCATCAGACCGCAGCCAATGGTTTTGTCAATGTTACTGGCGACTGGAATGCGACAAACTGGATCGCGGCCAGTGATTATTATGACACTCACGGCGGCCCGGGTGTATTGCTGACGCCCGTATGGGACCCGCCGAATGGTGGGACTTATGACGTTACCTACAACCTGAAGACGCTTGGGCTGTTGGATGATCTGCAGGGATACCTCGACCTCGGCGATAGAGAATTCGCATTTGGGATGGATCCCGATTGCCACTATAACACCTGCAACATTCATTTTGAGATGACTACAAGCACAAATGTCATTCCTGCTCCGGGTGCAATTCTGCTGGGTGGTATCGGTGTTGCGCTGGTCGGTTGGCTTCGCAGACGAAGAATAGTATAGGTTTACCGGCCATCAAAAAAAACTGGGCAGGATGCCCGCACGAGAACTGAGCTATCGTGAAAGGATGGTGGACAATGGGTAGATTTGTTCTTGCGATGATGTGTTTGCTCGCGGCAACTGCGGCGCCCCTGCGGGCCGTTCCTTCGCCTGTTTTGACCGAGCTTTTTGATGACGGCCTGGCCGGGTGGTCTACGGCCGGAGACGTTGTTATGGGTGTGCCGGAGACGGGGCACGACCATTATGCTTCGCTTGGCCCGGATGCAGACAATGACAACAATTGGCTGTGGCGCTCCTTTATAGTAACCGAGCAGGCGGATTACATCATCAGTTTCGAGTACCGTTTTACGGGCGACGACTGCACGGAATGCTCTGATGATGAGGTTTTTGTTGATTTAGGCAGCGGGATGGACCCTCCTGAGATTTTTTATGCGAAGTCGAGCAGAGACCTGTCAGGCGACTGGCTCACTTACACATCGACCGTCGAACTGCAGGCGGGCGAGAACTGGCTCCAGTTTCACCACAAGGAGCGAAACAGCATACCATCGGATGTTACCGAGTTTCACGTGGACAACATCGGTATCACCCGCATCCCGGCGCCAGGCGCAATTCTGCTGGCGGGTATTGGAGCAGCGATGGTCGGCTGGCTGCGCGGCCGCAAGACACTGTAACCGCCCGATTGCATTCTGAGCGGCAGCTCTTCTGTTTGGTGGCTTGGGATTATTTCACGTCCTTCCATCTTTTTCACATCTAATCGCATCAGAAGTTGAAAATCAGGCCGGCGACCGTATAATCATATAGAATCAGCACAGGTCTGAACGTGTTATATGGGCGAAGGAGAAAACCGCTATGAAAAGCAGGCCCGTCTCAAGGAGACGTTTCTTACACACAACCGCATCGACTGTCGCCGGTTTTACGATTGTGCCAAGGTTTGTTCTTGGAGGTGAGGGGACAAAACCGCCGAGCGAGAAGCTCAACATCGCGGGTATCGGCGTAGGCGGGATGGGCAAGAACAACGTCAAGAACTGCGAAGGCGAGAATATCGTCGCCCTTTGCGACGTTGACTGGGATTTTGCCGCGCCGGTTCTTGACAGCTACCCCGGTGCGAGAAAGTACAAGGATTTCCGCGTGATGCTGGAAAAGGAGAAGGGCATCGATGCGGTGATAGTCGCGACGCCCGACCATAGCCACGCGGTAGCGGCGATGACTGCGATAAAGATGGGTAAGCACGTATATGTCCAAAAGCCGCTCACATGGTCGATTGCAGAGGCGAGGGCTTTGACAAAAGCGGCGAAAGAGGCAAAAGTTGCGACGCAGATGGGCAACCAGGGCCAGTCGAGTGAGAACATACGATTAGTGGTTGAATGGATACGGGCGGGGGCGATAGGCGGTGTGCGGGAGGTGCATTTGTGGACGAATCGTCCGGGCGGCGAGTGGGCCTGGCCGCAGGCAGTCCCGCGTCCAAAGGATACTCCGGCAGTACCGGCGGATCTTGACTGGGATTTGTGGCTGGGGCCGGCACCGCAGAGGCCATATAATCCTGCATATCTGCCGAGCAAGTGGCGCGGGTGGCGCGACTTTGGGACGGGGCCTCTGGGTGATATGGGCTGTCACATATTCAATCAGCCGGTGTGGGCGCTTGAACTTGGGCATCCAACCAGCGTCGAGGCGTGCACGACTGCGCTGCTGCATTCAGCGGAGGCGAACGCAGAGACATATCCGCTGGCGTCGATTGTAACATATCAATTCCCTGCGAAAGGCGAGAGGGGCGCCGTGAAATTAGTTTGGTATGACGGCGGGTTGAAGCCGCCGAGGCCGGATGAACTGGAGGAGGGCAGAAAGATGCCGGAAGATACGGGGGTGATGTTTGTCGGCGATAAGGGGATAATGCTTGAGGGCCGTCTGATTCCGGAGTCAAAAATGATGGAATACCAGCGCCCGCCCAAAAAGATTCCGCGAATAAACGGCACTCACGAGCAGAATTGGATAAAGGCGTGCAAGGGCGGGCTGGCGGCAACGTCGAATTTCGATTTCGCTGGGCCGCTTACTGAAATTGTCCTGCTTGGGACAATCGCCGTCAGAACGGGGCAAAAACTATATTGGGACGGCGAGAATATGAAGATAACAAATTCGCCGGAGGCAAACGAACTGGTACAGCGCGAATGCAGGGATGGATGGGCGTTGTAATTTAGCATGGAGAATCTGGAATGAAGGACAGCAGTAATCGGATATCGAGACGGAAATTTGTGCAAGGAGCGGCGGGTATCGCAGCGTTCACGGTTGTGCCGCGATACGTGCTTGGGGGTGAAGGAGGGAAACCCCCGAGCGAACGGCTGCAGATTGCCGTCATCGGCGCAGGCGGTATGGGCTTTGCAAACATCAAGGGGTGCGAAGCGGAAAAGTTCGTCGCCTTTGCGGACGTTGATGATGAACGTGCGGCGGATACCTACAAGCAGTATCCTGATGTGCCGCGGTACAAGGACTTCCGCAGGATGTTCGACAAAGAGCAGAAGAACATCGAGGCGGTGATAGTAGCAACGCCCGACCATACGCATTACGTTGCGGCAATGGCGGCGGTGCAGTTAGGCAAGCATTTGTATTGTCAAAAGCCCCTCTGTCATTCGATATACGAGGTTCGCAAGCTCACTGAGGCAGCGAGAGCCGCTGGTATTCAGCATCAGATGGGCAACCAGGGACATTCTGACGACACGATACGTATGCTGTGCGAGTGGGTGGCGGATGGTGCGGTCGGGCCGATACGTGAGGTGCACGCGTGGAGCGACAGGCCGGTAGGGGGAGACCCGTGGAGTGATTTTCCGATAATGGCAAGGCCGAAAGAAGAGCCGCCTGTTCCGGCGACTCTCGACTGGGATTTGTGGTTAGGACCGGCCAAGTGGCGCCCGTATCATCGAGAGTATTGTCCGCAGAGATGGCGAGGGTGGTTTGATTTCGGCACGGGCGCCCTGGGCGATATGGGCTGCCATATACTCGACCCTGCATTCTGGGCGCTTAAACTGGGTCATCCGACAAGCGTTCAGGCAACGACGACGCACTATGAGCCGGGGGTGAAAGATGAGACGTACCCTCGCGCCTCGATAGTGCGATATGAATTCCCGGCACGCGGGGATATGCCCGCTGTCAAGCTGGTCTGGTACGACGGCAGGTTGAAGCCGCCTGTGCCGGAGTGCTTTGAGCAGGGGCGCAAGCTCGGCGGCAACGGGGCGCTGCTCATTGGAGATAAGAGCGTGATTATGCACGACTCGCACGGAGCGGCGGGGCTTAGAATTGTGCCGGAGTCGAAGATGAAACAGTATAAATTGCCGCCTGCCACGATACCGAGGGTGAAGAATGGTTCCGCAGGCCACGAGCGGGACTGGGTGCGTGCATGTAAGGACGGCAAGCCGGCCAGCGCGACCTTTGAGTACGGAGGACCGCTCACCGAGATGGTCCTCTTGGGTGTAATTGCAATGCGGGTGAAGGATACCCGGCTTGAGTGGGACGGGGCAAATATGAAGTTCACCAACAGCAATGAGGCGAACATATTGGTGAAGCCCAATTACAGGGAAGGGTGGATACTATAAAATTTATTGTTGATTATTTACTATTTACTAATTGGCTGGCGCGGAAATGAATCGCCGAAGCAGAAAGAGGACAAAAGATGAGCAAAACAAAGAAGGAAGTAACAAGGCGGGAGTTTATGCGAGGTGCGGCGGGAGTTGCGGCGTTTACGATAGTGCCGCGGTATGTGCTGGGAGGCGAAGGGAATACGCCGCCGAGCGCGAAGTTGAACATCGCAGCGGTGGGCCTCGGCGGGATGGGAAGAGTGAACGTGGACGCGTGCAAGGGCGAAAACATCGTTGCGTTGTGCGATGTCGATGACAAGATAGCGGCTGACGTTTTCAACATGTATCCCAGCGCGAAGAAGTACACGGACTTTCGCGTAATGCTCGAAAAGGAGAAGGGCATTGAAGCGGTGATAGTTGC
>CAYGVZ010000021.1:0-19127 GCA_964353475.1 uncultured Pirellulales bacterium
CATTGCTGCTGCACAGGTGTTTCCATATTGGTGCCGGGGCCTGACGGTTCTGTTGAGCGGAGACGCCTCCCGCAAGAATAAGGATTGCGCTTACGGTGTTGATGAACGCCGTTTCACTTTTCATCGATAGCACCGGAAGTCAGCGGCTCACTTCATTTCGACAACTTCGGAGAATTTGACGAGAGCCCCGCCTGTCTGGACGAATGGTTCGATGGTGCCGACCAGGCCGACCTTTTTGTGCAGCAATTGTGCAAAGTCGAGGATTTCAGCGGGGCCCGTAGGAATGGCGTACGCGACCGTCTTGCCTGAATTGTCAACGAGGCGGAAGTACTTGATTGTGGGTTTGCTGCCGAGTATGTTGGATGTTTCGAGCGTGCCGATGATGGCGAAGCGGCTCTTGTCATCGAAAGATGCGAGCTTTGAGTCGCGTGACTGGTCGATGCCCTGGCGGGTTTTTGCGGTTTGCGCGTCCTGCTCTTTGATTGTCTGGCCGATTTTCTTTGCGAGATCATAGCGGTCGATTTGTTTGAGGACGAATGCGGCGTACCCGGCGACTTTGCCTGCCTGCTTGTCGCCGGCGATTTCAGAGAGCGTCTTTTTCAGTTCGGTGTAGTCCTGCTGGTCGATGGGTTTTGCCCGCTCGGCCTCGACCTTTTCCTTGAGTGCGTTGTATTTCTTCAGCGATTCATCGACGGCCGGCGGAGTTGCAGGTGCAGTCGCTGGAGATACTGCCAGCGCTGCAGGTGTTGTGGCCGGCTGTGTTGCGGGCTTGGCGGCCGGTTTTAACTCGGTTTTGAGTTCGGCCTGGGGTTGGGCAGCAGGCGGGGCGGTTGCGGCGCCCATCGCGGAGGTCGGGACAAGGGATGTGAGCGGCTTTGTATAGTCGGTGCTGACCCAGAGGTAAGCGCCTTCGGGAGAGGCGATTTTGTAGTAGTTGTCCTTTTCTTCGCCGAGGAGTGAGACCTTGTCGTCTTTGTCGAGTTTGACCTGCATCGAGGCGGAGTTTGCGGGTGCGACCGCATCGGAGCCGGCCCAAACGCGAACGGCATCGCCCACGACGGTCCCCATCATTTTGTTTTCGGGGTCAACCTGCACATATTGTTTTGAAATCCAGGAGAAACTGCCCTGTGGCGGGACGATTTGAGACCAACTGTATTTGACGGAGACGACTCTTATCTTATCGCCTCGGGTAAGCTTGCCGCAGAAGTAGTAATTCTGCCCCGGGCCTGAGCGGACATAGACATCGTTACTGGTAATCTCGGCGATGTAAGGCAAGGCGGGCGCCTGAATGGAATTAGCATCAGCCGGTGCGACGGGCGGCTGAGCCGGTGCGGTTGCCTGCTGAGCAAAGCCGATGGATGTGAGAATTGTCAGGGAAATGATTGTGATGACTTTTGTAGAGTCCATTCTTTAACCTCCTTAAATATATTAAGGTTTTTCTCCATAACTTCGCAGCCGAGCGATACCCCGACTGCCTTTTATGAGAGAGAAATTAACAAGGTCAACTGCACCTGTCAACCTTTTTTGCTGGAACCGTAAGGATTGGTCTGTGTTAGTCCTGTTCGGGCAGGCGCAAGTGATATTTCGTGTCGGCGGAGAGGAATATAGGAAGAAACCAACCTTGCGGCGGGGCGTAGTAATGAGTGGCGACCTTGACAGGTGATGGGAATTTCGATATACTGAGGATTGAAACCGCACCTGCGAAAACGGGTTATTCTGGGGTTGGTCTTTCCGCGGTGAATCTGCTGCATCGTGGAGGAAGGGTGAACTGCCGAAGCAGACGGCCGTACGAACGGAGAAGATATTGTGTCATTTTTCACCGGCGGTGATGTAAAGCTTTGTCCCAAAAGGAGTAAGGTGGTTTTTGGAAGGTGCGGTTACGGCTGGCTAAGGTGGTTGTTTCCCCTTAGCGGATTAGCTGCACTTATATGGTTTTTGCTTCGGGTGATACCCAAGCCATCGCGTGCGGCATATCCCTGCCAGCGGGTGGCATTTCCGCTGGCATCGGGGTTCATCGTGTGGCTGACGGGGGCGGTGGCCTCGGTAGCGGCATTTCGCAAGGCGCAAAGCAGTATCAAGCGCGCAAAATACGTACTGGCAGCCATTTGCATTGTTGCCAGTGTCGGCTTCGTCTGGCTGTCGGTTAGCAGCACCAGCCGGGAGAAGGCGCTTGCGGTGGTGCGGGCTGCACAGCCGGCCAATAGCCCCATCGGGACAGCTATCGGCGTGAAGCCGGGGCGAGTTGCCTGGATTCACGATGCCAATGCGACCGACTGGGTTTACACGAATCCTGAGCAGGCCGAACACTGGTATGAACATGAGCACACAGACCAGGCAGTTGTGAATGGCATGGTCTCGCGCGCCATCCGCTCATTGGCGGGCGCGAATACCGATGCAGAAGCGTGGGACGCGATTTTTCGGAATTTCAATCAGCGGCACGGGAAGGGAAACGTCGGCTATACGGCGGGGGAGAAAATAGGAATCAAGATTAATCATACCCTGAGTTGCGGCGCGGACCCATGCGTGATGGACAAGAACCCGCCGTGGGGCGACTACATGAACTATATCGATAACTCGCCGCAGTTGACCATCGCGCTTCTGCGGCAGTTGACCGATATCGCCGGCGTCGCGCCGGGAGACATCTCAATCGGCGACCCCTCGCGGATAATGCCCAACTACTGGTACGATATGGTTGAGCCGAATTGCCCGGGCGTGGTGTATTTCGCGCTTTACGGGGGGCGCGGCAGGACGCAGGTCGAGTTCGACACGAATGCACCTTTCTACTGGAGCACGCCGGATGCGGACGGCAAGGTCCAGGACTATGTCCCCACGTGTTTTGCACAGGCGGATTATTTTATCAATTTTCCCGTCCTGAAAAGCCATTTGATGGGCGGAATCACAATTTGCGGAAAGAACCACTATGGGTCATTAGTCAGGACTCCGGTTGGCGACCTTCGGGGAAAGGCGCTCGATTACTACAGCATGCATTTGTCCCTGCCGGAATCGGTGTGGCAGACGGGCAGCTATCGCTGTCTGGTTGATTTGTTAGGACATCCTCAGCTTGGTGGAAAGACGCTGCTGTTTCTCGTCGATGCGATATTTGCGGGCGAGGGCTGGGACGGTGTGCCGTCGAAATGGACGATTGCGCCGTTCAATAACGACTGGCCGTCGAGCGTCTTCGTTTCGCAGGACGGTGTTGCAATGGACTCGGTTGGCTTTGATTTTCTGTTTGCGCAATGGCCTAAAGACCCCGGCGCGAATATGTCAGGCAGCGACGATTATCTCCACGAGGCGGCCCTTGCGGATAACCCGCCGTCGGGGACATTTTACGATCCCGATGGGGACGGGAATTCGCTGGACAGCTTGGGTGTTCACGAACACTGGAACAATGATGCCGACCGGCAATACACCCGCAATCTTGACCCGATATTTGGAGGGGGTATCGACCTTGTGAGGGATACAGTGGTAGGGGACTTTGACGGGGATGGGGACGTTGACTGGTCTGATTTTGCAGCGATTGCGGCGGCTTATGGCAGCGAGGCGGGGGGGGGCGGATGGGAGGCCGGGTGTGATATATCTGAGCCGAGCGATGGTGCGATTGACCTGCTGGATGTGCTTGTTTTCTGTCGGAACTGGCTTGAAGGAGTTGCGCCCATTCTGGTTGAGCCGGGGGCAGAGCTTGTTGAAGTGTATTCATCAGAGGGGATTTATTTTGAGGGGCCAAGCTGGGACCCAGTGACGGGGAAATTGTATTTTTCGAAGCGGACAGACGGATACCAGATACTGCGGCTGGATTCGCCGGGCGTTGCGGCCGTGTGGATGAACAGTGCGCCTGGGACAAATGGGACGTATCTGGGGATAAACGGTCGGCTTTTGACGGCGGATGAGGGCACGATGCAGATACGCAGTCACCGGATAGGCGCCGCCGGGCCGGAGGATTCGCAGGTCCTGGGTACAGCGCCAAAGATGCCGAATGACCTGTGTCAATTAGCCAACGGCAGGATTTACTTTAGCTGTCCCGACTGGGGGGCGGGCCCGAACAGCCAGGGTGTGTATCGGCTGGACCCGAACGGCTCGATTTCGCTGGTCAAGAACGGGCTGTATCAGCCGAACGGCGTGGTTGCATCGAACGACGGCCGAAGATTGTACGTGGCCGAAAGCAGCAGCAGCAACAACAGTAACAAACGCTGGTGGGCATATCCGATAAATGCGGACGGCAGTTTAGGGACAGGAATTGTCTTCTTTCAGCCGACCAGCCCGCCGAGTTACAACGACCCGGACGGTATGACGATTGACGAGCTTGGCAATTTATATTTTGCGGGGATGGGCGGGGTATGGATTGTTTCGCCCGCAGGCGAGCTTATTGAAATGATAGAAATACCGCAGTTTGTCTCGAATGTGGATTTCGGCGGGGCGGACGGCAGGACGCTGTACATTACCTGTCAGGACAAGGTTTGCTCTCTGGCGATGCGAGTTCGCGGCGGGATGTGGGTGGACAACATTTCGCCGAGTCCCAATCCGATGCAGTGGTCGGCGCCGCCTGATGCGAGCGGGCCCTATTCGATTGCGATGACGGCGGCAACGGCGGGCGACCAGTTCGGTGTGGAATACTACTTTACTAACGAAACCGTATCCGGCCACGACAGCGGCTGGCAGAACAGCCCCTATTACGAGGATACGGAACTCCAAAGGGATGTTGTCTATACATATCGCGTCAAGGCAAAGGACAAGTCCGAGTTGCAGAATCAGACGTCATACTCATCGCCGGCGTCATCAACGACAGAGGTGAACGCCCCGCCTGTAACAGTTGACGCCGTCAGTTCGGCGGCGAGCAGTTCCGCCGGTTCGACGCTCACGTGGAACCACACAATAGGTTCAGGGCAGAACAGGATACTGGTCGTGGGGACACAGAGCCAGAATCCGGGCGGCGAGAAGGGTGATTTGCCGATATACACCATCCGGTATAACGGCGTTGGTCTGCTTAATGCAGGCCACAAGCTGATAGAAAGCGGCGGCGACGCGCTGACAGTGGAGCTTTGGTATTCGCTCGATGCACAACTGCCGCCTGCGGGGACATATCCGATAGAGATTATGTACCTCGGCAGCGTGGAGACAAGAACGGCGGGGGCGATTTCGGTTGCGAACGCCAATCAGGCATCACCGGAGGACAAGAAGAGCAGCACATCGACCTCCGGGACGATATCGACCACCGTCAGTTGCAGCCCGAAGGCGATGGTGATAGATGCGGTCGGCTGCGGCAATGTGGGCAGCTTCACGCCTTTAACTGCGGGGATGACCGAACGGTACGACATTGCGGCCACGGGCAATGCCGGTGCGGGCAGTACGATGCTGGTTGAATCATTAGGCAACGTGACAATCCAGTGGAGTAGCCCCGGCGCCGGCAGGATGGCGCAGGTTGCCGCATCGTTTGCTCCGCTGCCATAGTTGCTCAGAGATGATTGAACGCAGGGCGATGTATTTTGCATCGCCCTGTTTTTTTGCGCATTCCATCGAAGATTTGTCCTTTCGTAACCACCCACCATATAAGGACTTACAAACAGCCAGCGAATCTTTGCTTAGAAATTCAGGACATTTTTCTTGACAATTATCTATGACGCGGTAGAGTTGTATCTGTCGTGGGCTTTCCTGATAGGAAAGGTAGCTTATGGGCACATTCAACACCAATAAGGGAGGACACATCCAGTGGCCAGGAAAATCATTATTGCCTCATCCGGTCTGGTATTCGTTGTCTGTATCGGCCTGATTGTATTTACGTTCAGCGCAGCCGCTTTAACCATAGACCCGGCTCAAATCGAATCAGCCAGGCAGAACGTCATCACACTGATTGAATCAGGCAGGTATAAATCAGCACAGGAGCAGCTTGATTTGCTGGTTGCTGATTTTAACGAGGAGCCGGGTCTGGCCCAGGTGTTATTTGCGGCAGGCGAGCGCTTTTATTGGGCCAGAAGGTATGCGGAAACAAAAGATACCTTCGGACTGTTGAAAAAGCGGTTTTCTTGCAGTACCTTCGCACAGCAAGCGGGATTGTGGTTAGCTCGTGTGGACGCCTGTACTCTCATCCAGCAAGGCAAGGATGCAGAGGCGATTGAAACAATAGACAAGATGATGACCGATTACGCCGGGGACGCGGGATTGGCAGAAGCGGCGTACTGGATAAGTAAGGAGTTCGAGTGGGCAAAGGGGAATGCCGAAGACAGGGCTACTCGCTACGAGATACCGACTGCTCTTTACCAGCGTATTTCCCGGCAGTTCGCGGGCAGTCCTCGTGCGGCCGAAGCTGAGTTGGACCATAAACGACTTACGCACCGTACAAAGATATTTACGCTGATGGGCGACGGCGACCAGAACGCCGTTGATAATGCGATAGAGGTGATGGAAGCTGATTTTAAAGACAGACCGGACATTATTCTCGAGCAGTTATACTGGACAGGGAGGGAATATGAGTTATATCCCGATGGAATCAACAGAGCAAAATTCTTCTATGAGCGGATAGCGGTTGAGTTTCCTAATATCCCTGACGAAGCAGACGCAGCAACAAAGGATGCTGTTCGCGCGGCGATTGAAATTGAGCAGCGGACAAACAAGAAGGGAGAAGTCCAGGAGACAATTGCTCGGCTTCAGCATCGCCTGCAGGGAACGCCTCGCCTTGCGCCTGCATTATACTGGATGGGTCTGGCGTACCAGGAGTGGGCCGGCAAATTGCAGACATCCCAATCTTCGGACACAACGGAGTACCTTGATAAGGCGATAGAACTATATCGCGAAACCAGAGGTTTGACATCCGATTCTGCTCTAACGGCGGCAACATACTATGCTGAGGGCGATTGCTACACCGCACTGGGGCAATACCGGCTCGCAATTCAATCCTATAAGACGGCGGTCGAATTACAGCCCGACTACAAGAATGCCTGTATTTGTCACCTCAGAATTGCTGCCTGCTACGAGAAACTGGTACAGTTCGATAAGGTCTCGCGGTCGGAGGGACGCGAGCAGATAATAGGGGCTTGCAATACGATAATTACAAACTATCCCGGATGTTCGGTATCGGCCGAGGCGAGAAAAATGCTTGTGAGATGGGAAAATTGAGACGGAGAAAGGATATAAAGTTATGTGGCGCAAAACTGAGACAAGAAGGATTGATGTGGCAGCCGTTAAGCTTATTATAGTTCTGTTTGGTGTTCTTTGTGTACCGCAAAGTGTATGGGGTTGTACGGGCGGCAACAATGGTCCTTGTAGCAGCTTGGGTAATGACTGCGGCAACTACGGTGGTGGGATAGGCAGTTGTGCTTTGGGAGAATTCGGATGTTCTGGGCTATGCGTTTACAGTTGTCCTTCCGGTCCATCAGACATGTATTGCGAAGGCGAGTCCGGTTCCTGCAGAACGAGCACCGGCACGTGCAGTACAAGGGTAACTTACACGTGCAGGGCACGCCAATATGGGCCTCCTTCGTGTTATTGTGAGCAGACCGGAACTGGCGGTGCGTGTCCGAGAACAATTTGTTGATATCCAAAACAGTCGCTTGGCCAATTGGCGGCGTGCCTGTTGTGAACAAAACGTGGCTTTGACAAACGTGAGGTTCATTTACGGAGTGTAAAGAGATGGGAAATATATGCTTGCGGGGAGTTGCGGCATTCGGCCTGGTGTTTGTTTTTTCGCAGTTTTGCCCGGGCGGGCAGGCCGTTACGCTTGACGAACTTGCTGCAAGATGTGAAGCAATGGAACTCGCCGTTGTTGATGTTTCGCTGGAGTACGACTGGTATAACATACCGCCTTTGACCCGTGAGGATGCAGACAGCGAGGGTTTTTTATTGCCGGAAGACGGGCGTATGCACATCAAATTATCTGCCGCCAATCTTGAAAACGGCGGGCGGCGCCATTGGGGGCTGCTGATGGAGAAACAAGCTGTTTATTTTGACCGCGAGGGCAATCGAATAGAAAACATTGCAAGAGAATTACAAGCCGGTGGAATCTTCAAGCGATTTAACTTTGACGCAAACGGCAGAGGCGCAGAGGGTTTTATCGGAGCGCGCGACGCAAATACATCGCCCAGCTTGTTTATGACGCCGCTGGATTTCTCGGTGCTTCGCCTGGCCAACGATATCGATGGCGTGCCTCTGTCGGTTCGCTTAAAAGATACTCGAATAGCCCGGTTCACAGGCGAGGCGGGAAAAATAAACGGATGGGACGTGGTCCGGGCAGACCTCCTGCAGGAATATACCCGGCAGCCGTGCATAGCCATCTATTTTTCGCTCCAGCATAATTATACGCCTGTGAAGTACGAGTATTTCAACTCGGGAACGGCCGGCACAAAACTTGCCTTTAGCGTGGAGGTAACCAGCTTGGATGCTGTCGCCGACGGTCTGTGGTTTCCAAGCAGCGGGATGATTCACCATTCAGAAGGAACAAGGGCTGATGCATTTCAGGCGACAACCAAGCTGCTCGTTAATCGCGGACTGACGGCAAAAAACCTTGATATTGATTTCCCGCCGGGTACGAGGATTTATAATCGGATAACCGGCAGTGAGTATGTAGAGGGTAGCTCCGCTAAAGAAAAGTAATCGCATTGCCTCCGATAATTTCTTTTGTTCGTAAGTGCCACCCCCATAAGGACTTACGAACAGGCGGCAATCGGGTGGTCTTATGAGGCGCTTGTTTATACGGGCAAACTCACAAAAGAGCAGGGAACTCCCCTTATAGAGCAGGCGTATAATGCGGTTCTTCAGAACTATCCTGATAGTCACGCTGGCGATTATGCCTCAATCAAATTGGCAGAGATGAGCATTGAGCGAGGCGATAATACCGCCGCGGCCGGGTATTACAGGGTGTTCCTGAATCTCGCATCGCCGGACAATCCCAACATTGCCGGCGTGAAGGCGAAACTTGAAAAGCTTGAGGGGGGCCGGTGATGAGGGTAGAATCTTCTCACAGAGTTGGTGCAGGTGAACAGAATATCAAGTGGATGGTAGTTCTGATGGTGTTGCTGGCTTGCGGAATGGCCGAGGCGTGCTGGAATCCGCCTCCGCCCTGCGGTGAGTGCGAGATACGGGTTAATGGGGTCTGCCAGAGTACTTGCAGCGCCGCTTCTTGCGAGACCTGCATAAATGGCGTGTGCCAGGAATGCAACGGCGACCCGTACAAGGCCTGCTGCCACGGCTCCTGTTGCAGCATTACCGAGCACTGCTGTAATGACGGGCATTGCTGCCCTTCGAGCAAGTTCTGCTGCGGCGCGAATTGCTGCAATGCCGGCGAGTCGTGTTGTGACGGCAAGACGTGCTACGACCCCTATGTGAAGCAGTGTTGTGGCTATGGAAATGGGAAAACGTGTAATAACGACCAAACATGTTGTCAGGACACCTGCTGCGAACGCTCCTGCTGTGATAGCTGGTTTGCTTGCGAATACTGCCAGAGCGGCGGGTGCGAACCTTGTCTTCGCAAGGTTTCCAGCTATGCAGAATTGCTGGAATGTACAAGGGTACCTGACCCCGCCTGGACGCCGATGCCGAACGGATGTTCTTGGTCTCCCGAAGATCCGGCAGGATGTGGAACAACCAGCTTTCATAATGCCTGTGATGCGCATGATACGTGTTATCAAACATGTGGTAGCAATAAAGGTAGTTGTGATAATGCATTTTTAAATAATTTAACGGCTGTTTGCACGGGCGTTCCGCCAGGAGAATGCCGTGATGATTGTATTGATTGGGCGGCTTGGTACGTATATTTTGTAGAAACATTTGGTGACGGGGCATACGAAGCAGACCAGGTAGCAGCATGTGCTTGTTGTGATTGTTAATTAAAATTGAAAGGGAAAAAATTATGAAACTACATGACATATCAATAAAAGCGTTATTTCTTCTTCCGGTAATATTTGGGTACATAAGTCAAACTTTTGCGGAAGACAGCAATGTAGTCCCGACTATGAAAATACTCTGGCAAAAGGAAGATACCGCTGATGCCAATCTGGATTGCTCTCTCGGTCCGGTTATCCTTGATAAAGCCAATAAACGACTTTTGATAACGGGAACATCATTTCGTCCAAAAGTATATTCAGAGGGCAAATTCTGGCTAATGGAAGTTGATACAAATAGCGGCGATATAACCAGGAAAACAACTATAAAAGAAGCTAATGAGAGCAAAGCTACTTTAATGTTGGCATCTTCTCTTTTAAATGGCCTGACAGTATCGGAAAATAACGATATCTCTCTGGCAGGCAAATTCGACGGCTCTGCCCATTCGATTATGAAGATAAATCGAAGTGGGAATACCAATAAATTTATCGAGTTTGCTGGCAAGAATAATGATGCTAACAAAAATAGAGAAGATTTTTCACAGATTCATGGTGGAATAAATCTTCCGAGCGGTAATCTCCTGCTTATAGGTGGCGATAGGGATGGTGGTCTTGTTATGAAGGTTGATTCTGAAGGAATACGGCTTTGGGAGAAAAACTACAAGATTGGTCAGGGACAAGTTGATTTATTCACTAATGGTCAGTCAGTAGATAACAAAGAAGATTTTGTAATTGTCGGCTGTTCTACAAATGTGAAGGGCAAGTTTCCCGATGTAACAGGCAATGATTTTATATTGCTATTTAACGCACAAGGTGACATAATCGCCAAGGATATCTTTAATGGAAATCCTGGAGAACAGCCTCAGATATGCCGGACAAGTTCCGGGAACTTTATAGTTGTATATGGTAAAGGTATTCTGTTTAAGCGTTCTGATATAAATATCAGGGCATATTCACCTGATTTGAAATTTTTATGGGAAAAGCCATTTGTAAAATCAGAACAAAACAAACCCAGTTCTTTCAAAATAGCGGCAATTCCCCAAAACGGTTTTATTGTTGCTGTTAATGTGGATTTTGGCAATTTGAGGGTATATGAATATGATGATAAAGGTGACCAAGTTGCAACCTTTTCGATTGATAAAGCAATTAAGCTGGTTAATATCGGTTTGACCTGTACCGATAATAAGGCTCTTATTGTTTTCCAGAATCGTCCAAAAATAGAACAAGATGAAGAAATTAGCAGGATAAAAATTATCGCTTTGGAGTTGAAATAATCAGATTACCTGTGCAGGTATGGTTCAATATCTATCTGTGTCTTTTTTGATTATGTTGTACGTTCTTAAATTGTTGTTTATTAAACCGGTGGAATGGTTTGTCTGGGAACCGGAAAGAATTTTTGCGGTTTCATGTGGTTTATTTTTTTGTTATTTTGTAATATGCTTATTCAGCCGTAAATCGTTATCTATGCGGAGTTGGTGGGTTATCGCATGGATATTGATTGCAATATGGGCATGGTTTTTCACTATAAAAAAAAGCAACCTTGGAAAAAGAATGTATCCGATGGAATTGTTTGTTCGGGAGCCGGGAAGAATTTTTGCAGTATCATGTATTTTCTTTTTTGGTTATTTTATCATACGTTTATTCAGTCGTAAATTGTCATCCGTGCGAAGTTGGCCGCTTTTGATTCCAGCCATTACGTGGGGATTGTATGCAATATGGGAATGGTTTTGTACTGTAAAAAAAGGCAATATTCGTGTTGATTTGTTTTTGATATATCCGATTTTAATTGTAGTCAGTATTTTCGGTCTATCTGTGAGCATTGGTAGCGTGACATCAAGTTTTTTGAAAAAATAGTCTTCTCCAAACCAGATGTTCACGTTCTATGGCGATGGCTGGCACTGCTGCATACGGGCAAACTGACAAAAGAGCAGGCCAATCCCCTTATAGAGCAGGCGTATAATGCTGTTCTGGAGAGATACGCGGATAGCTCTCTGGCTGATGATGCGGCGTTCAAATTAGCAGGTCTGAATGAGCAGAAGGGGGATATTGCCGGTGCAATTGCATTTTACAAAGAGTTTTTAGCCCTTGCAGACGCCAACGACTGTCTGAGGGGCGGCGATTCAAGTGGTGAGAGTTGGGACCTGGGCAGGGAGGGGGCGAGAGGCAGATAGACGGTGAAGGTAGTTCCCTTGTCGATTTCTGATTCGACCTCAATTCTGCCGTCGTGGCGGACGACGATTTCCTTTACGATAGCAAGGCCGAGGCCGGTGCCGGGGATTTGCTTGCCGGGGCGATTGACGCGATAGAATCGTCCGAAGATTTTAGGCAGCTCCTCTTTGGGCATGCCCATACCCGTATCGGCCACCTTTATGACAAGTTCGTTGTCGTTATGGCGGGCCGAGAGTGAGACCGTGCCGTTGTCGGGCGTGAACTTGAGGGCGTTGTTGACGAGATTTGTGACCATTGAGAAGATTTTGTTTTCGTCGGCGAACAGTTCGGGCAGGTTGTCATCTATCGAGGTTTGGAGGCGGATTTTCTTTTTGTCTGCAAGAGTTTGAAGTTCGGCGACGGCGCGGGTGACAACAGCGGCCACATCCACCGGCTCACGGGTGATTTCGATTGTGCCTGATTCAATGCGGGATATTTCGAGTATGCCGTTGATGAGGTTTGTGAGCCGGTCGGATTCTTCGTCGATGACGTGGAGAAATTCGCGTTGCGTATTTTCGGGCATATTCCGGTCGTAGAGGATGGTCTCGGTGTATGCCTTTATGCTGGTCAGGGGCGTTCGCAGTTCGTGCGAGACAGAGGAGATGAAGTCGGACTTCATCCGGTCGATTTCGCGTTGTGCCGAGACGTCGCGGAATACCATAACGATGCCGGTCATAGTGCCGTCATTTTTGAGAATGGGCGAGGCACTGGCGGAGATTGGGCAGAGTTTGCCGAATCGTGTCAGAAGTGCATCGTGGTCGGTGCCGGACTCGATTTGTCTGGATTTAATGACCTTGTCGATGGGGCTTTCGGCGGGCTGGCGGGTCTGCTCAGTGAGGATTCTGACGAAGTCATCGACGAGCTTGCCGCGGACCTCCGCGGCCCGCCAGCCGGTGAGTTTCTCGGCTGCCTTGTTAAACAGCACAATGCGGCTGTCGTGGTCGACGGCAACGACGGCGTCACCCATACTTGAGAGTGTGACGGCGAGCAGCTCTTTTTCCTCTTCGAGCTGTTCGGTGCGCTCTTTGACCAGTTCGATAAGGTTTTCGTGGTATTTCTTAAGCTCATCTTCGGCCTTTTTGTGGCGGATTGCGTTTTTTATGACCTCCGGCAGGACCTTGAGATAATTGCGTGCGGGGTCTTTGATGAGGTAATCAGAGGTGCCGGATTTCATTGCCTTGACGGCAAGCTCCTCGCTGCCTGTGCCCGTTGCAAATACGGCTGGAACGTCGACGATTGAGTCGAGGATGTCAAAGGCGGTGCCGTCCGGCAGCAGGTAATCGACGAAGACGAGGTCGAATTTTTCGGCCGCGAGAAATTGTTTGGCCTGGGCGACGGTGTTTGCGATGGTGTAGTTGTAGGGTAGGTTCTGATCTTTGACGAGGCGTTTGAACGCCATCTGGTCAAGACGGTCGTCTTCGACCATCAGGATTTTGCATCTGGTATCCTGCATATTGTCAGTCGCCGTTGGTTGGCATCTCGCTGAGCGTCCAGTACAGGTCAACGGTTTTCATCGCATCGACGAATTTCTGATAGTCGGTCGGCTTGACGATGTAACCGGCGACGGAGAAGCCGAAGCTGCGGACTTTGTCCTGCTCGCTTCTTGATGTGGTCAGGACAACAACGGGAATAATCTTGAGGTTTTCGTCTGCTTTTGCGACCTTGAGGAATTCGATGCCGCCCATTTTGGGCATATTAAGGTCGAGGAGAATCACGCAGGGCTTTCTGTTGGCGGCGTCCTGCAGGTAGGCGAGGGCCTCTTCGCCGTTGTTCTGGTGCACGAGCGGATTTGTGACCTTGAGGTCTTTGAGGGCGCGTTTGACCGTCATAGCGTCAACGCTGTCATCCTCAACGAGCATAATTGGCCTGGAGCTTTTCATTTGTAATCTCCTGTTCGCCGTTGGGCAGTTCGCTCAGCGTCCAGTAGAGGTCAATAATCCTGATTGCCTCGACGAATTTTTTATAATCGACGGGTTTTACGATATAGCCGGCGACGTTCAACTGGAAGGTCTCGACCCTGTCGCGGTCATCCTTAGACGTGGTCAGGACAATGGCGGGGATTTTCCTGAGCGTTTCATCTGTTTTGGCGACCTTGAGAAACTCGATGCCGCCCATTTTGGGCATATTGAGGTCCAGCAGGATGACGCAGGGCCTGGAGCTGGCGCTGTCTCTGAGGTATTCAAGGGCTTCTTCGCCGTTGGCCTTTCGAACGAGTTCGTTTGTGACCTTGAGGTCTCTAAGCGCTCTTTTGACGGTCATTGCATCAACGGAGTCGTCCTCGACCAGGAGAATCGGTTTAGAGTTTCGCATCTTGGGCTTCCCTTTCTTGTTCAACGCAATCGTTCATTGACCAGTATCTGATAACGGTGTCCATTGACTGGAGGAAAACGTCGTAATCGACGGGCTTGATGATATAGCCGACGACGCCGAGGTTGAAGGTGTCGAGCTTGTCCCGCTCATACTGGGAGACGGTCATCACGACAACGGGAATTTCCTTGAGCTTGGTGTCGGCCTTGATGATGCGGAGCAGCTCTACGCCGTCGATTTTCGGCATATTGAGGTCGAGAAAGACCAGAGAAGGGGTTTGGGCGGCGGGGTCGTTGAGGTATTCGAGGGCCTGCTCGCCGTCGGTTTTGTGGACGATTGGGTTCTTTACTTTGAGGTCGTGCAGCGACTGGATTATTGTTGACGCATCCACGTCGTCGTCTTCGACCAGCAGTATGGGAGGTATTGGTTTCATAGTTTATACTCCTGATTCTTTCGGCCAGGTGAATATAAAGGTTGTACCCTCGTCGGGTCTGGACGTGAGCCAGATTCTGCCGCCGTAGAGTTCTACGATTTTTTTAGCGATAGTAAGTCCCACGCCGGTGCTTTCTATCTTGTCGCGAGGGGCCAGGGTCTGAAAAATTTCGAAGATTTTGTCCCAGTATTGCTCTTTTATTCCCGGGCCGTTATCGGCGACGCTGAATTTCCAGAAGTTGCCTTCCTCGACGCAGCCGATTTTGATTTGTCCCTGTGGCTTATCCATATATTTTACGGCGTTGCTGAGGAGGTTCTGGAAGACCTGTTTGAGGCGGATTCTTTCGCATATAACGGTCGGGAGTTTGCCTTCGATGGATATCTGGATGTTCCTGGGCAGGGTCATTTCACAGATAATCTGCGCCAGCAGCGAGCTTACATCGACCAGCTCTTTCTGGTGAACTACGTGTCCGATTTCCGAGTATCGCAGGATGCTGTCAACCATATCGGACATGCGCTTGACTCTTGCCTTGAGGACAGCAAGGCGTTTGGCGCCCTGCTGGTCGAGCTTGTCGGCGTTTTGCTTGACAATCCAGTCGGCAAGGGTTCCGATAGCTCGCAGCGGCGATTTAAGGTCGTGGGCTACTACGTGGGCGAAGCTGCAGAGCTCATCGTTGGAGCGTTTCAGTTCGCGGATGGTCTGCTCGAGGTTGTTGTTGAGTGTACAAAGCGACTCTTCGGTTTTTTTTCGTTCGGTTATGTCTCTGATGATATAGACAATGTTTGTTATGCTGCCATCATCGTCGAGGACGGGGTCGGCGGAGGCGATGAACCAGGCATCTTTATGGGGTATGTAAAGCTCGCTTTCCTCGTGCTGCTTTGAGCGAATGGCGTTTTGGAGCGGGCAATTGTCGGGCGGGCTGTCTGTTTCGTGCAGGAGGCCGTAACAGGGCTGTCCGATTATCTGTCGCAGCGGCCTGTTGAACAATCTTGCGGCTGACAGGTTTGCCTGGACTATTTTGAATTGGCTGTCAATGAGCATTATAGGGTCTTTTGCGGCGTTGAAGGTAGTTTCCCACTCCTGCAGCGATTTGATGAGGGCTTGTTCGACCTGGTCGGATTCGGATTTTGAGCGCTCGAAGTGGGCAAGACGCGCCTCGAGAGCGGCAATTTTCTTGAGCAACTGCTGCTCAGAGGGCGGCTTGTCCGGGCACCGGTCTGCCGCGATGTTCGGTGTAACAGTTGCGTTTGCCGTTATAGTGCCTTTCATTTTGCCGTCTCCAGGCGTTCGGAATCTGCAACATCGGGTTGCAGTTCGGCGTCTTCACCGTCTTCGCTTTCTCTGGGCAGCTCGCTTGATTTCCAGTACTGCATTACGGTGTTGATAATATCGACAAATCTCAAGTAGTCCACGGGTTTTACCATATAGCCGGCTGCGCCTTGCTCGAAACACTCGGCTATGTCGCGTTTTTCTTTGGATGTGGTAAGGACAATGATGGGAATCATTCGCAGTTGAGCGTTTGCTTTGATAAGCTTGAGAAATTCCATACCGTTCATCTTGGGCATATTAAGGTCGAGCAGAACGAGCAGAGGTGTGGGCTTGCTCGCATCGGCCAGGAATGCCATCGCCTCCTCACCGTTGAGGGAGTGAACGACAGCGTTGGGTATATGCAACTCCTTCAGCGCTCTCTTGACCGTCATAGCATCGACGTTGTCGTCTTCAACAAGCAGTATTGGTCTGGAGTTCTGCATGCTGTGTTTCCTTTCTGACAGGGCAGGTGAAAAAGAATGAACTGCCGTGGCTGGGCCTGGATTCGACCCAGATTTTGCCGCCATACAACTCAACGATTTTCTTAGCTGTAGTAAGCCCCATTCCGGCTGATTCGAGCTCGTCCCGAGGCGAGAGTGTCTGGAAGATTGCAAATATCCTCTTGTAAATGGTTCTGTCGATTTTATCCAGCAGTTGTGACGCCAGCGTCGCAGAGTTTTCGCCGATGGCTTTCTGGAGCATTGTCTGGCCGATGCGCAGCGAGATGAAGCCCACTGCTCCTATCAGCAGAGCGATGCTTACGAAACCCAGAGTTAGTTTGTGCCTTATTTTCATCAGCTTGGTTGTGCCCCGTTAGTTTCCTGTTCGTCGCTGCCGTCGTTTTCGCTTGCGGAGACAGAAACGGCTTCTTCCTCGGCTGCCGACTCCTCGATGCCTGCCCTGGGTAAAGTGAAGAAGAAAGTGGTGCCCTTTCCGACCTCGGAGTCGAGCCAGATTCTGCCGCCATAGAGTTCAATGATTTTCTTGACTACAGTAAGGCCGATGCCGGTGCTCTCGTATTCGTCGCGCGGCGCAAGCGTCTGGAATATCTTAAAGATACGTTCCCAGTGCTGTTTTTCGATGCCGGGGCCGTTGTCGGCGACGCTGAATTTCCAGAATTCACCCTCCTGGCAGCAGGCAATCTTGATGATTCCCTGTGGCTTATCCGTATATTTAATGGCGTTGCTGAGGAGGTTCTGGAAGATCTGGGTGATTCTTGTTTCCTCACATTTAATGTTGGGCAGTTCGCCTTCAGCCGTGATGGAGATATGCGCCGGCGGTGCTAATATATCTATAATTTCGGGCACGAGTTTATTAAGGTCGATATCGACGATTTTATCTCTGACGCGGCCTACGCGCGAGTACTGGAGGATGCCGTCTATGAGGTTGTGCATCCTGTCAACTCGCGACTGCAGGAGTTTCAACTGTTCCTTGCCGTCGGCGTCCAGCTTGTCGGCATAGTCGGTCGATATCCACTCTGCCAGCGTCTTGATTGCCCGCAGGGGGGCTTTGAGGTCGTGCGAGGCGATATAGGCGAAATCCTTGAGTTCCTGGTTGACGTTTTCGAGCTCTTTAAGAAGCTCGGCCTGCTTGCGTTCCGCCTTTTCGCGTTCCTGTATTTCGCCGGTGAGCTGGTCGTTGGTGGCCGTCAGTTCCTTTGTGCGTTCTTCGACCCTGATTTCAAGCTGGCCTTTTGTTTTTACCAGTTCGGAATCGCGCTGCTGGATTTGTTCAAGCATGTCGTTGAACGAGTCGATAAGCAGGCCCACTTCGTCGTTGCTCTGCTTGGAGGCACGGGCTGAATAGTCCTTTTTTTCCGAGACCTGCCTCGCAACGTCGGCCAGTGTGAGAATGGGGCCTGATATGATTCGCTGCAGGCGTGAGGAAATGAAGTAGGCGGCCAAAGAGGCCAGCAGCAGGACGCCGATAACGTTCTCTGCATTGTGTGTCAGCGCCTCGTACATCGGGCTGAGGTCGGAGCGGAGGCAGACGGTACCGATGGTTTCCTTGTCGAGGACGATGGGTTTGAAAATGGTCAGGTAGCTATCGTCAATGTCATGGCCGTCGGCTGGGATTTCGGCAGGCAGGGGGGGTATGGCGATATTGGTACGGGAATAGCTTGCAAAGGTTTGGCCGTCCTTTTTATAGACGACGGCAAGGACGATAGAAGGTTCGGCCTTGAGGGCTTTGAGCGTTTCGGCTGCATCCTGGGAGTCATCGAATGCAAGCGAGGCCTTGCAGTTGTCCGCGGTCATTTCCGCCTGTATTGATATGGCGCTGCGGATGCCTTGGCGAAGCGAATCCCGCTGCCACCATACAAAAGTGGTTCCAACCAGCAGCAGCGCCGCGACGCAGGTGAGCATCACCAGCGATATCAGCTTATGCTTAATCGCCATATTACGGACAACAACCATAATCAGTTGCTTCCTTTCTTTGGCGATGCCTGGCCGGCGGCGCCGGGGGTTTCATATCTGACAACGCTTCGCGCCAGGCGGAGCAGTTGGGAACGCATATCGAGCTTCGTGTATTCGGCGGCGGCGGCGTTGATGTCGAAACGGATTTTGTTGTCTTCGAGGACGAAATTTACGACGCCGCCCGCCTCAAGAAAGCCGGGCGTGTCCGAGACCGTGAGGACGCTGTGCCGGCTGATGAGGTTGAGAATTTCCGGGATGGACGCCTTCTCGGAGTTGCATATAAAGAGCACGTGACATTTCTTGAGGGCTTCGATGCGCTCCTGCGCCAGAGCGTTTATGATAACCTTGAGGTTTTCTTCTTTGGCAGGGTCAACGAAAAGCAGTCCCCGTTTTTTGAGTTCCTCTATTTTCTTTTCGCGCTTGTCCACATCGGTTTCGTCCCTGAGTTCGGGGAGCTCATCCGCTGGCTTCATTACGACGTTGCCGGCCTGGTCTCTCAGGAATACATAGCCCTTTCGCAGCGCCTGGACTTTCTGGTAGAGTTCCGCCTGGTCTTTTTCGATGGCGTCCTTGAGCTTCTGGTAGCTCTCGAATCGCCTGACAACGACGTTGCAGTCCTTGACCGGTTTGTCCTTGAATACATCAAAGGTG
>CAYGVZ010000022.1:0-2268 GCA_964353475.1 uncultured Pirellulales bacterium
TGAATCGCCGGCCGTCAACTGTATAAGGGAATTCCTTGACTGGGGTTATACTGTCAGGGCATACGACCCCGAGGCCGCTCGGCCCGCCCTTGCTGCGCTCAACAACGGAATCCAGATACTTGAGAACGGCTATGACGCCCTGGACGGCGCCGATGCGCTGGTCATCTTCACCGACTGGCAGGAATTCAGAAATCCCGATTTCGAGCTTATCGCCGCCAAACTCAAAAAGCCGCTCATCTTCGACGGCAGAAATCTCTACGAGCCGGATGTCGTGAAAAAGGCCGGCATCGAGTATCATTGCATCGGCAGGCCGTCTGTGTCCTGATTGGTGTGATTATGGGTATAGTCATTAGAATCATAGGAGTCGCCATAGTCCTGCTGGGGCTGGTTTATCTTGTAAAACCTGAAATTATCCGCGCACTCATCCGTTTTTTCAGCGTCGGCTCACGGGTATATCTGGCCGCGGTAATCAGGTTCACCCTTGCCGTGGTGTTTTTTCTTGGCGCACGCGAGTGCCGCTATACCTGGCTTATCATTCTTTTCGGCATCCTGTTTCTCGCATCCGGCCTTCTGATAATTATCCTCGGCCCCAGTAAAGTAAGACAAATCCTCAACTGGTATCTCCGGCAGCCCGTAATCATCCTGCGATTCCTCTCGCTAATTGTCGTCATTTTCGGCCTGATTATCGTCGGCGCCGCATGAGGAGGCAACTATGAAAGTTCTTGTGACGGGAGCAGTAGGGTTTATCGGGTCTGGTCTTTGCGAGCGGCTGCTTCGCGACGGTTTGACTGTTACGGGCATCGACAACTTCGATGATTTTTACGACCCGGCGGTCAAACGCCGCAACATTCAGGATTGTCTTTCGAATCGCAATTTCAAACTCTTCGAGGCCGACATACGCGACGCGGCGGCGGTGGACAAGGCAATGGCAAAGGGACTGGACGTTATCGTCCACCTTGCCGCCAAGGCGGGCGTCAGACCATCCATCGAGCAGCCGCTGCTGTACGCCGATGTCAACATAAACGGCACAATGGTGCTGCTCGAGGCCGCCCGCAAATACAAAACCCCGAAATTCATTTTCGGCTCAAGCTCGAGCGTCTATGGCAACAATAAGAAGGTGCCATTTTCCGAGGATGACAACGTGGATTTTCCCATCTCGCCATACGCGGCCACCAAGAAGGCCGGCGAGCTGATTTGCCACACTTGCCATCACCTTTACGGGACATCCATAACCTGTCTGCGTTTTTTTACCGTCTATGGTCCGCGACAAAGACCTGACTTAGCCATTCACAAGTTCGCCCGCCTGATTGAACAGGGGAAACCCGTTCCGGTTTTTGGCGACGGTTCTATGATGCGCGACTTCACATACATTGACGATATTATTGACGGTACGGTCGCCGCAATGAACAAATGCGGCGGCTTTGACATCTACAACCTCGGCGAATCTCAGCCGATAAGCGTTAATGACCTTATCACCCGTCTTGAAAATGCCTTAGGCAAAAAGGCCGTCATACAGCACCTGCCGCTTCAGCCGGGCGACGTCAACCGCACGTATGCAGATATCACCAGGGCCGCCCGCGACCTCGGCTACAGGCCTAAAACCGACATCGACACCGGCCTTGCCCAATTCGTCCGCTGGCTCAGACGGCAGACATCCTGAGCACCCTGGAAGGGTCTCTATGCAGTAGCTCTCTTGCATACGCGCCGGAGAATCACTATGATGTCGCCTGAACGCAGGAATCCTGACCACCCCGGCGGAACGTATGATTAAGGAGATTGCATTATGTTGCTGCGACACATAAGAATCATTGCTTGTATATTCATCGCGTTGTCTTTCACAGTCCGGGCGGCTGTTGGCGGAGAATCCGCCGCGCCAGTAGAGGTCTCGGTCAACAAGAACATCATTTACCAAACCATAGACGGGTTCGGCGCCCACGGCGCAATGGACGTCTGGTGGGAGGGCGGGCCTTTCTTCAACCAGGCGTTTCTCGACAGGATTATAGACGACCTCGGTCTTACAATCATACGCAACGAATATTATCCGCCCGATGACAATCAATGCAGTTTTGCCAAGCAGGCGCCCTATCTCCAGGCAATGAAACAAAAAGCCGCCGCCAGCGGCGAACCGCTCAAGTTCATCGCAACCTTCTGGACTCCCCCTGGCGACTTCAAGAACAACAACAGCATAAAAGAAGGCGGCCGCCTCCTGCCTGACCATTACGCCGACCTCGGCAAATACGCTGTTTCTGCCATTGCCGCCTACAAGGG
>CAYGVZ010000022.1:2368-18827 GCA_964353475.1 uncultured Pirellulales bacterium
ACCATTACGCCGACCTCGGCAAATACGCTGTTTCTGCCATTGCCGCCTACAAGGGCATTGGGATAGATTTGTACGCCCTCAGCTTGCAGAACGAACCCAATTTCAAGGAGCCCTACAATTCGTGCGTATATAACCCCACTGAATATCGTGATATGCTCAAGACGGCCGGGCCAATTATTAAATCCAGTTTCCCGAACGTGAAGATATTCGGCGCCGAGCATATGGTCTGGGCGCTCGAATGGCCTGACATTTCTTACGAAGGCGCCATAATCAAAGACCCGGATGCCGCCAAACAAATGGATATATGGGCCTGCCACGGGTACGGCAACGACGGAAAGACACCTACGGGAGCTTCCAAAGAGGCGCATCAGTGGGCGGCTGCAAACAAAAATCTGGCCGGCACCGGCAAGGCGCTGTGGATGACCGAGACAAGCGGATACAAGGAGGACTGGCGGAATGCAATGCAGCTTGCGCAGGGCATTTACGCTGCGCTGAAATACGGCAGGATTTCCGCCTGGGTGTGGTGGCAGATAAGCGAGAAGGGCCTGGGGCAGTACGTGCTGACGGACCTGGGCAGGCCCGGCAAGCGATACTACGTTTCCAAGAACTACTACCGTTATATAAGGCCCGGCGCCGTGATGGTCGATGTTACGGTCAGTGACCCGAACATTCTGGTTACCGCCTTCACGCACGCCAGCAAAAAGACGGATACTATCGTCGCCATCAACACAAACAAGGAAACTGCCGACATAAAGGTTTCCGGCGCAGGCCTGCCGTCCAGGTTCACGCTCTACAGGACCTCTTCATCCGAGGACTGCAATAATGTGGGCGCCGCTTCTACGGGCGACACTTTGTCGCTACCCGCCCTGAGCGTAACAACGCTGTTCGGTTCCTTCTAACAGGCGGCGGCCGCCTTGACCATCCCGGAGGTTGCCCCGGAATCATTGGACGGTTGCCTTTTTTCTCCCGCTCTTGACTGGTCGGCGGGCAGCAAATACAATTTGGTCTCCAACTCTGCAAACTCCGCAGGGATTTGAAAGAAAGACGCAAATGGCGACGGTAAACGAGAATTATTTGAAATTGCAGGCGGGGTACCTGTTCCCTGAGATAGGGCGCAGGCGGCGTGCGTTTCAGGAGGCCAACCGCGGGGTGAAGGTAATCACCTTGGGCATAGGGGACGTTACAGAAGCGCTTGCGCCCGCGGTGATTGAAGCGATGCACGCCGCCGTTGATGAGATGAGCAGGCGAGAGACCTTCCACGGGTACGACGACGGCGGAATCGGGTACGAATTCCTGCGGGACGCGATAAACAGGAACGACTACGCCGCCCGCGGCGTCAACCTCGACAACGACGAGATTGTCATCAGCGACGGCGCGAAATCCGACACCGCCAATGTACAGGAGCTTTTTGGGACGGACAATGTAATCGCAGTAGCGGACCCAGTGTATCCGGTCTACGTCGATACAAACGTTATGGCGGGCAGGACGGGGCCGGCGGCGGGACAGGGGGTCTATCAGGGGATTATCTATATGCCCTGCACGGCGGAAAACGGCTTTGTCCCGGAGCTGCCCAAACAGAAAGTTGACCTTATCTACCTGTGCTACCCGAATAATCCGACCGGCGCCGTTGCGACAAAAGACCATCTCAAAAAATGGGTCGATTACGCAAGGCAAAACAGGGCGATAGTACTGTTTGACGCCGCTTATGAGGCGTACATCAGCAGCCCTGGGATTCCACATTCGATTTATGAGGTTGAGCACGCAAAGGAAGTTGCGATTGAGTTCCGCAGTTTTTCAAAGACGGCGGGTTTCACGGGAGTGCGGTGCGCGTTTACGGTTATTCCAAAACAACTGCAGGCGTGGACAAAAATCGCAGGGGCGGTCGCCCTGCACCCATTATGGCTTAGACGGCAGTGCACGAAATTCAACGGCGTTTCTTACATTACGCAGTGCGGGGCGGCGGCGATTTACAGCGATGAAGGCAAAAAACAGGTTCGGCAGACCATTGCGATTTATATGGCCAACGCCGGACTCATTCGTGAGTCGCTCGCCAAAATGGGTTATAAGGTTTACGGGGGCGTCGATGCCCCCTATATCTGGGTGAAGACCCCGCGGGGCCTGTCGAGCTGGAAGTTTTTCGACTTGTTATTGGAAAAGGCGCACGTCGTGGTTACGCCCGGCGTCGGCTTTGGGTCGTCGGGCGAGGGTTACATTCGGCTGACCGCATTCGGGAAACCCGCCGATGTAAAGGAGTCGATTGAGCGGATTAGGAACATATCGTGATGGAAGAAGTAACTGCGTATATCGGCCTGGGCGGCAATCTCGGGCATCGCTGGCAATCAATGAACGACGGCCTGCGTATGCTCGGGCAGACGCGAAACCTGCGGCTCGTCCGCACAAGCCGTTTCATCGACACCACTCCTCTTGCCGACGCAGGCCAGCCGAGATACCTCAACTGCGTCTCCGAGGTCAGGACCGGCCTTGACGCCCCAACCCTTCACAGGGAGCTGCAGGCCATCGAGACCGCTATGGGCCGCGAAAGAAACGAAAGATGGGGGCCCAGGAACATCGACCTTGACCTGCTGCTCTACGGCGACCGGATAATAGACACCGCCGAGCTTACGGTGCCGCACCGGCAGATGCACCTGCGTTCCTTCACCCTCGATGGTTTGTGTGAGCTGAATCCAGACCTGCTTCATCCGGTATTGCAGGAAACGATGCGTACCCTCGCGGGTCGGCTCAACGGCGGTAGCTTCTCGCTGAATCCCGCCATCCCCCAGCTTGTCTGCATCACCGGCAATATCGGCGCAGGGAAAACCACCCTTGCCAAAACGCTGGCCAGAATCTTCAACTGCGAGACCATCCTCGAACAGTATGATACCAATCCGTACCTGCCCCAGGTGTATGCGGGCAACAGGGAAGTCGCCCTGGATTCGGAGCTTTACTTCCTGAACAGCCGGAGCGAGCAGATTGCTGCGCTTTCGGCCGGCCGCCTGTTTATCGCCGACTACTTAGTCCAAAAGCAGCTCATCTATGCGAAAATAATTCTTGACCAGGCGCAGTTCGCCTCTTTTGAGGATGCGTACAATAGTGCTCTGCCTCGGATGTCGCATCCAGTGCTTGTTGTCCATCTTGAACAGACACCTGATGTCTGCCTGGACCGTATTCACATTCGAAATCGGCCATACGAGCAGAAAATTGAGACGCCTTTTCTTGAGGCCATTGCCGCCGGCTACAAGAACCTGCTGGCCGACTGGAAAATCTGCCCCGTCATTCGCTTAGTCAACTTCGATTGCCTCAGCCGCACCGCCGTGGAGCGCCTCGCCGAACAGGTTAAACACTATGTCATCGCAGATAGCGTCCCCCGGCCGGGTGATTGACTTATGGAAATTGCCGAGACCATTGAGTGCGTTAGAGCGTTGGTAAAGGCCGCCAGGGAAAAAGGCGGGACAATCGGCCTTGTCCCCACGATGGGAGCGCTGCACGCCGGACACGCCTCGCTTATTAATGCCGCCGTTGCAGACGGACATCTTGTTGTCGTCAGCATATTCGTTAATCCCACACAGTTCGGCCAGGGCGAGGATTTCAACAAGTACCCGCGACCAATCGAGGCAGACCTGCAAATATGCCGGGAGCACAAGGTCGATGTTGTTTTTGTCCCCACGGCTGAGCAGATGTACGGCGGCGCAACGCTCACCTGGGTCAACGTCGAAAAGATTACAGACCCCCTCTGCGGGCAATTCCGCCCCGGGCACTTTCGCGGGGTAACCACCATATGCGCCAAGCTGTTCAACATCGTTGGGCCAGATGTCGCATACTTCGGCCAAAAGGACGCCCAGCAGGCAATCGTCGTAAAGCGTATGGTCGCCGACCTCAATATGCCGCTGAAAATCGTCGTATGTCCCACCGTCCGCGAGCCGGACGGCCTGGCGATGAGCAGCAGAAACCGATATCTCACGGACCGGCAGCGCCGCGACGCCGCCTGCATATACAGGGCCCTTCAGCAGGCGCAAAAAATGGTCGCGTCGGGCGTTACCGACTGCCCTGAAATAATCGCCGGGATGCGTGATATCATCTCAAAAACGCCGTCGGCGACAAAGATTGAATATATAAATATTGTTGACCCTGATACTCTCGAAAGCGTCAAAAAAATAACAGGCGGGGTTCTGATAGCCGCAGCCGTACGTTTTGGTTCGACCCGCCTTATCGACAACATTCTGCTGGACGCGAGCCGCCCGACGCATATATAATAAGGTAGCGTTATGGCGGCTATGGCTGCTGATTATAGCTTCAATCCCAACGGACAAGTATGCTGATAAAAGTATTGAAAAGTAAATTGCATCGCGCCTGTGTGACGGACACGAAGCTGCACTACGAGGGCAGTATTCTCATCGACCGCAAACTTATGGAGGCCGTGGGCATCACCCATTACGAGGCCGTCCTGGTGGCCAATCTCCGCGACGGCAGCCGCTTCGAGACATACGCCGTCCCTGCCGACGCCGGCTCAGGCGAGGTCGTCGTCCTCGGCGCAGCCGCCCACCGAGCAAAGCCGGGCGACCGCGTCATCATCCTTGCCTTTGCTTTGTGCACGCCGGAGGAAGCAGCCCGGATAAGACCCAAAGTTGCTGTTCTGGATGAAAAAAATAGAATTCAGGAAAACCGATAACAGGCGACCGTCATTCCTGCGAAGGCGGGAATCCGGTCGACAGGAATGTACCCGGAACTATTCACAATACCTTTTACGTCCCTGACGGTAAAGTCATACGGCCTGATGATGGTCATCGGGTTTCTGGCAGCCGTGACGGTCATCCGTCGTCTCAGCCGTGATATTACCCCTGACCCTGAAATGATTACCAATGCCTCCCTCTATGCCCTCATCGCGGGCGTGGTGGGCGCACGCCTCTTTTATGTCATACACTACAAAGAGAAATTTGCGGGCGACTGGCTCAGCGTCTTCGCAATATGGCAGGGCGGGCTGGAACTGCTGGGCGGCGTCATTGCCGCCATCGCCGTCATCATTCTCTATATCCGCCGGCACAAGCTGCCCGCACGACAATATCTCGATATCCTCGCAATCGGCCTGATGCTGGCGCTTGTCTTCGGCAGAATCGGCTGCCTTCTCAACGGCTGCTGCTTCGGCAAACCCGCCGACCTGCCCTGGGCTGTGCGATTCCCCTACGACTCGCTGGCTTATCGCAGCCAGACCCAGCCCGACCTCGGCAGGAGTCGCCCTCGCCCCTATATCGAATTGCCGGCAGATTTCTCCACCACCGTTACACAGCAGGGATTAACTTATACGGAGTTGAAATCCCGTGAGGCGCTGACCACTGAGCAGGAACAAATGGTCACAAAGGGGGCCTATCGCTGCCTGCCTGTGCACCCGACTCAATTGTACGGCTCGGCCAAGGCCGCTGTTCTTTGCGCGGTATTGTATTTCTTCTGGCGTCGCAGCCAAAAGCAGCGGTGGGCGAAAAACTCCGGGCCGTTTGCTGCGCCCGGCTCAACCTTCGCACTGATGTTTATTGTCTATGGCGTCTCGAGGTTCTTTCTTGAGTTTCTGCGAGACGATAATCCCTTTGAGCACGCCTGGTGGACAATCTATAAAGGCGGCACCATTTCGCAGAACTTGTCCATCTATATGTTCCTTCTTGGCCTCGTATTGATGGCCGGCTTCAACTTTTACGCACATCGCCGCCCCGACGGCAAATCAGAAATCGACAATCGTAAATCTTAGCGATGTTATCCAGCCATTTCCCATTTCGGTCGATTGTATATAATGGTCTCAAACTGATAGCACCCGACATCGAGCAATAATATGGGGCTGTACGACAGGGACTATACTCAGGAGCAATATGAACCGGGGACGCGGTACGGTTCCGGTATGCGTATGGGTCTGCCCGGCGCAACGCCCGCCGTCGTGTGGCTGCTGACAATCAACATTGCCGTCTTCTTCATAAATCTGCTCTTTCGCCCCAGGCCGGGCGACGGTCTGACCATTTTAGAAGAACTCTTCGCCCTCTATCCCACATCGCTGCCGCATGCGCTGCAACTGTGGCGGCTGATTACTTATCAGTTCCTTCACGGCGACGTGATGCACATATTCCTCAATATGCTCGGCCTTTATTTCCTCGGCCCAACCCTCGAACGCTACTGGGGCACGAAGAGATTCGTTTTCTTCTATCTCGGCTGCGGACTGGCGGGCGGGTTGTTTTATCTGTTACTCGTTGCCGTCGGCTTCCTCGGTGCACTGCCGATGGTCGGCGCATCCGGCGCGATACTCGGTATGTTGGCCGCCTGTGCAATTCTCTTTCCGCAGTTTGTCGTTTTTATTTACTTCTTCGCCCTGCCTATTCGCGTTGCGGCAATCCTGCTGATATTCCTGTCCGTGGCCACGATTCTTTCAAAGGGCGCAAATGCCGGTGGTGAGGCCGCCCATTTAGCAGGTATGGTCGCTGGCGCCCTTTATGTTTTCTCCGAGCCGCTGCGGCGCACGATACTGCTGCGATTCAAAGCCGGCCACTGGGCCTGGCAACGTTCACGGCAGAGGAAGCTCCAGCTCGAGATTGACCGAATACTCGAAAAGGTGCACAACGCGGGCATCCATTCGCTCACCGCACGCGAAAAGCGCATTCTTAAATGCGCCACCAAACTCGAACAATCCCGCCTCCGTTAATATCATCCCTATTCCCCTGTAATCACCAAAAAACATCGGGGTCCTGCAAACATAGCAAGACCCCGCACAAATCCGCAATCCGAAATCATCAATCGTCAATCATCAACAGGTTTAGTCCCACTCAAACTTTTCGGTGTGGCTGACCAGCTCGTTGAGGTGCTCCTTGACGCTTTGCTGTTTAAATTCGGGACTCTTCCACTTTTCGACCTCCGCCTTTTTCAACTCGACTTCCTTGCGCAGCTCTTCGAGTTTTTTCTCAAGGTCCTGATAGCCGATTTGTTTGCGTTTGACAATCAAATCGAAGCGCTGGCTGACGACCTGCTCAAGTTCTTTGACAATCACCTGCTTTTGCGCTTCTTCGGCCGTACCCTTGATTTTCCGCAGCAGCTCATCGCGTTTTTCCTTTAAGACCAGGTCTTCTTTCATCACGGGCAGGAGTTCCGGATGTTCTTTCGAGGCCTCGAACATTCGGCCATATTTTCTCAAGCTCAGTCCGAGCCGGCGCATATACGCCTGGGGATTCTCGTCTTTTACCTTCACCAGTTCAGCGGCCTCCTGCGGATAATTCTGGTCGAGCCACTGGAGATATTCCTCGTGCTTGTCGTGAATCCGCTCTCGAATCATCTCTGGTGGGCCTTCATTCGGCATGCCGCGTCTTTCGGAAGGCATCTGCATCCGATGCTCCCGCATACGTTCCTGCATTTGCTGGCCGAACTCCTCGCGCATCCTTTGCATCTCGCCGCGGAATGCCTCAGGATTGTCCTTTCGCAGTCGCTCAAGCTCGTCTGCCCTTTTTGGGTCTTTTTCTCTTATCTGCATCATCATCCTGTCAATCATCGCCCCCTCGTCCCATCGAGGCCCTTCCATAACGGGCCCGCCCCCGCCTGGTGTATGTCCGGGACCTGGCGCCGGCTCATCTTCGAGCCAAACCTTTTCCTCTTTGACAACTTCTCCGCCTCGGCAAGGCAGCGCCCAAAGTCCCACCGCGATTCCCACTGTCGCAATGAGCATCCATTTCCAATACTTCGTACCCATTGTTTTACCCTTTCCAGAAATCACTGTTAACTTCTATGAGTTCCATCTCCAAATCACTCGTTTTGCCGTTGCCGTTTGTCCAGCCCTCATCAAGGCGCACGGCCACAAGCTCGCTTTCAATCTGATTTACCTCCGCCGTCAGCATCGCAAGGTCAGCGTCCGCTGTTGTTACATCATCACTCTCCCATAACGCGGCAGGCACCAAAGATGCGAACTGGATGTTTCGCCGTTCGCCTGAGTTCCTGTTCGCCGAGAACAGCCACAGTCCCGCTGCGATCGCAAGTACTGCCGCGACGGCGACTGCCTCCCACACAAGACGGTGCACCTGTCTGACTTGCCTGCTCCGTTGGACCCCACGCTGCAATCGCGCCTTTATGTCCGCGACAAGATGTTCGTCGGGCCCCGGCGCGGGATTGGCGCGCAAAATCGCTTCGCCCCTGCGGATATCGTCAGCGGCCTGCACCGCCGACTCGGCGTCCACAAACGGCCCAAACAACTCCTTCAGATTCTCTTCAGACATATTCATAATCACACCTCGGCCCTGCCGCAGCCGGGCCAGTTTCCTTGAATCACTCCATAAGCTCCCGCAGTTTTTTCAATCCCCGGTGTACCTTCGACAGCACTGTCCCTATCGGTTCGCCTCGCATCGCGGCTATCTCCTTGAAGCTTACCTGCGAGTAATACCGCAGCATAATCAGTTCTCGCACGTCTTCATCGAGCCGGGCCAATTGCTGCTGCATCCTGTCAAAATCCGGCTCTTGCGGCCGGCCCGCCTGCTCGGCTTCGATTCGCCGGCCGCGCTCTTCGAGCACCCGCTGCTGGCGCTGTTTGCTTCGCAGCTCGTCGTGAAACACGTTTGTTGCAATCCTGAAAATCCACGAGTCAAACGACCCGCCGCGGTAGCCCTTGATCTTCTCCACTAACTTTACAAAGAGTTCGCTGAGCAGCTCATCGCTTCGGTTGCGGTCGCCGGTGAGCCGATAAAAATAGCCGTAGCAGCGTCCCGCATACATATCCACCAGCCGTGAAAAACCATCACTTTCTCCATTCCTGCATTCAGCGATTATCTGCTCTAACGCTTTATCACTCATAGTCGCGTGCTTTGCGCAAATTAAGACGGCTGACGGCAGTATCTTATTGCATAAATTCTGCCAATCGCTATCCTTATCTTCGGTCTTATGGCGATTGTCGAAATAAAAAAACCGGGTAAAAACACCTGGGGCGCCAAGCTGACACGGACGCTTACGAGCATCCTGCCTGTTACCGCCGACCGTAAGGGCCGGTGCGTTCGTTGCGGCGCCTGTTGCAAGCTGCCGAATGTCTGCCGTTTCCTTGCCTACGACAAGCAGGGCCTTGCTATCTGCAAGGTATATTTTCTCCGCCCCCTGAATTGCCGCAAGTACCCTCGCACAAAGAGCGAGCTAATTACTGAGGAAACCTGCGGGCATTCATTTGATTGAACGCCGGCCTACGCCGCTCCCGTTTATCCCACTAATTCCCCACGGGCCGAAGTGATTTCCAGCGGAACGTTTCGCTGTATTTTTCGTCCGAGGTAATGATAATCTCGCCGTCGGCCGCGAGCTTTTCGCCAATCCAGCCGCGCACGTATATGTCACCGCTCCTTATGTGGTATTGCTGGTTGTCGCCGGACGCCTCGTGAAAATTGAACCGGCCCTTCGCAAGAAAATAGACCTTTGTTTCGTCTTTACCGTTTGCGTCTTTATATATCCTGCCGGGATAGATTTTCCCCTCGAACCCGCCCGCCTGTATGTCGCAGGACGCCTTCTTGCTGTTGTAATAACTCCCGGACCACTGTCCCCACGCCTGACCTTCGGGACTGACCATCAAACGTACCTCGCCTCGCGGCTGGCCTGCCCCCGGCTCGGCCGAGGCGCCGGTCCCGGGCAGTTCGACGTTCGTATCATACTCCAGCGCCTTGGTGATTCTTACCTGCTCCTGTCGCAACGGGGGAATCGGTTTTTGGCTATTCTCCCGCAGGCGCCACTCTTTCCACGGCGGCAGGTCCGCAACGTCGGGGTCCGGCTGGTTTGCCTTCAGCCATTTCTGCACCCCAATCACAATCAAGACCAGCACCACAACAGCCACAAGCCCTATGATCGCAGACCCGCGTCTGCCCTTTGCTGCACACCACATAGAATTTTCTCTCATAATCCAAACTCCCTCAATCTCACCTCATCTGTTCTGCTGCACTCCCTTTCATCCGTTTTTATCTTCTCCCGAAAGGCCGTATCAAAGGATTTTGAAGTTTGAATCGTCTTCGGGCGGCGGGGGCTGGTCGGGCTGTTCATCGTCAATCTTCCACTTTTCCGACTCGTCGATGTCGTTCATCTCGCGCTCAACGAACTTCATCATTTTCCTCTGCAGCGGCTCCATATCCTTTTGCCACTTGAGCATCCCCTGATACATCGCCGTGAGCATATCAAGCCGAATCAACTGCCATTTTGCAATGCACTCCGGCTCTTTGATGTTGGTAAAAGGGTCGCACTTGAAGGTCCTGTGTCCCTCTTGCCCCATCTCGTAAAATTCACAGTCCCTGCACTGAATCATATTCGCTCGCCCTTCTTCGCCGTATGCGCGATTAAGCTTTACTTTTGACGGCCCTATAATATCATATACGGACAGACAGTGAAAGAACTACAAATCAAATCATTTTGGGCTGTATGTGGAGATTAGTATGGGAAAACCGCGAAGAAGACGCAAAGTGGGAAGCAAAAAGAGACACCAAAGGTGGAAGATCCGGCATAAAATAAGCTGGTAAGGGAATGGCTCACCGGCCGAGCGTGTATGGCCAAGCCGCCCGGCGGACGCCTCGGAGTAAATGAAACACTTTACGGTTACTTTTCTGCCGGACGGCAGGAGCGCCTGCGTCCACGCCGGCGCCACGATTCTTGAAGCCGCTCAACTGGCAGGCATTATTCTCAATACCTATTGCGGCGGCAAAGGCGCCTGCGGCAAGTGCGCCGTTAATCTCGAACCCGGCGGCCAAGTCGTCCTTGCGTGCCAGCATCGCCTCCAATCCGACCTCACTGTTACCATCCCGGTTTCGTCGCAGTTCTTCGAGCACAGGATTCTCACCGACGGCATCGACGCAAAATCAGAAATCACCCTCGACGTCTGGAAAAAGTACGCGTCGCCGGCAGGGCAAGGGCCTGTCCTTGGCGTCGCCCTCGATATTGGTACTACCACCGTCGTGGCCAAGCTCCTCGATATGCAGACGGGCCGGACGCTCGCCACGAGCAGCGCCCTTAATCCGCAAATCCGCTGCGGCGACGACGTCGTCAGCAGAATATCCTACGGCCAAACCGGCGAGGGGCTTGCGGAACTCCACAACGCAGTCATAAATTGCGTCAACGCGCTTATCGAAGAGCTATGTAAACAGGCGTCCGTGTCCTCGCAGTCGATATATGAGGCGTCGGTCGTGGGTAATACGACGATGTCCCACATATTCGTCTCTTTGCCAATCGCCCAGCTCGGCCAGGCACCCTACAAGGCGTACTCGCTCGACTCGTTCGACCTGGCGCCCACTCAGCTCAAAATCAATATGAATCCCCGCGGCAACGTCCATACCATTGAGAACATCGCGGGCTTTGTCGGCGCTGACACAGTCGGGGTTGTGCTGGCGACTGATACCCACTCGACCGAACAGATTACCCTTGCCATCGACATCGGTACAAACGGCGAGATTGTCCTGGCCGCATCGGGCAGGGTCTATGCCGCCAGTTGCGCCGCCGGTCCTGCCTTTGAAGGTGCCCGCATCACCTGCGGCAGCAGAGCGACCGATGGCGCAATCGAGGCGGTCATTAATAACCAGACCGACGTTGATATCGACATAATAGGAAATTTACCCGCTCACTCCATCTGCGGCTCGGGCCTTGTTGATGCGGCTGCTGCTATGCTCGACTTGGGCGTAATCGACTCCACCGGCCGATTCGTCGATGCCACCAAACTCAAGAATAAACTCGCCCCCTCGATTATTTCCCGGCTGATTGAGCATAAGGGGTTGCCCGCATTCGTTCTCGCCCGTGACTCAAAGCGCAAGCCCGCCGTCTTTATTACCCAAAAGGACATCCGCGAAGTCCAGCTTGCGAAGGCCGCCATTCGCGCCGGGACGAAACTGGTCCAGAAAAAGCTCGGCATTGCAGACGCCGATATCCAGCAGGTTTTTCTCGCCGGCGCGTTCGGCAACTATATCAGGCGTGAATCCGCGATGCGCATCGGGCTGTTGCCCAATGTCCCCATTGAGCGCATACACCAGGTCGGCAATGCCGCCCTGGCAGGAGCTGAAATGGCGCTGTTAAGTTCGGAGCAGCGAAGCAACGCAACGCGCGTCGCACGGCGGATACAATACGTCGAAATCGCCCACCAGGATGATTTCCAGGACACCTTCGCCGAGTCGATGCTCTTCTGACAATCCCTCCTTACATAAGGCCTGGTCGCCCTATTTCTTCTTCGATTTTTTCTTGCCCTTCGCCTTGCTCTTCTTCGACTTTCTAATGACTCTGCATCCACACGACTTGCACATCTGCGTCCCCTTTCATAAATACCGATACAACGGTTCGATGCTCGTTCCGAACGGCGATATTATCACCTGTATCGGGAATTGATTCAAGCGAGAGCAGAGGATTTATTGTGAATCGTTGCCGCCCGGAAATTCCCGCACCCGCCGAACACATACCTGACGTATATAAAATCAGGTTATGCTGTCCCCGGATTTCCCGGTGGCTTTTTCCCGTCAGCCCTGGAATCTGGAGATTGCGAATGCTCCGATGAAGTTGCTCGCGATTACCACGAGAACGGCGATGCCTACGTGCACAAGAATAGCGGAATAAGGATTGATTTTCTGCTGTTTGGCTATCGTGTAAGTCGTGACGGCCAGCAGGGATAATCCCCAGATGACCGAGCAGATTACCGCGACCCTGATTGGCAGGACGATTATCAGCAAAATGAAGGTCGATGAGACAATCAGCCGGGCGAGGAAGTTAGTGAGCGTGGAAAGCCACACCTCTTTCTTGCCGACGTGCTCTGATTCCTGGTAAATATGAATGCCGAAGGAGTCAGACAGGTTGTCCGCCAGGGCAATGACTAATAACGCCCCTATGATACTTGATTTGGGATGTGTCAGAGTGTCGAGGCCGGTGATGATGCCCAGATTGGTAATGATGGCCGACGTGGCGCCGAAGCTGAATCGCGTTTGGTGTGGCCTGTCTGTATTTTGCAAATCATTCGTCATTTCACCTTATTCTACTGTGAAGGGAGCTGTTCGCATAGGGCCGACTTCACCCCAGATAAATCCGCCAGACGAACCCGCCAAACGGAAGGCGTGCAAGAGGCGGGCATATATGGGAAAGGCAGGTCGAGTTATATTTTTGGCAGGTCGTCGTTTGCCCTCGCCAGCTTCCACTGGTTGTCCTCGACGAAGGTAATCAAGAACCGCCCAGCCACAACCTTCCCGTCTAATTCCACGACCCGCTCGTCGGCGTTCTCTGCCACAACCTTGTATGTTCCTGAGTCGGCAATCTGGACTGAGCCGCGACCCTGATTGACGGGGCCTTCGTATGTGAGAAATTTGAGCGAATGGTCGAAGATTCTTACGGCCTTTGCCGGCTGGTTTGACCACTCCTGCGGCGACGCATCAACCCGATACGTCTCCAGAGCCGCGCCTGCCTCGAACATAAGGTCCCAGTGCGCGGGGCTGCCCGAGCTTGTGTGCCTCTGTACCACGAATTTGCCGCCATCTTTCATATTGCGCGCCGTCATTATAGGCGACTGTCAAACAATTGCCTCATCCGGCTGCGAAAAAATTTGCGGAACGGGCCGCAATGTCGTAGAATTGTTTGTTTCCCAGGATATTATTTTAGTCGATATACGTGTATCGGGGGTCTGAAACAGCCCCGGAAGGAAGATATGTTAGAGAAGTTTTTTGCTCCACAGTCCGTGGCTATTGTGGGGGCGTCGCGCCAGAAGACCAAGGTCGGGTATGAGATTCTCAAGAGTATGCTGGACGCCGGCTACCCCGGACGCATATTCCCTGTCAATCCAAATGCCGAAACAATCGAGAACATCAAGTGCTACCCGGACCTTGCATCTATCGGCCAGACGCCCGACCTCGTTGTCATAGTTGTACCCGCTTCCGCCGTCCCACCGGTTATGCAGCAGTGCGCCAAAATCGGCGTCAAGGCCGTTATCATTATCACAGCCGGCTTCAAGGAAATAGGCGCGGAAGGCAGGAAGCTCGAAGAGCAGGTGGTGCGAACAGCAAAACGCGGCGGTATCAGAATCATCGGTCCTAACTGTCTCGGCGTCATTGTCCCCACCAACAGGTTAAACGCCAGTTTCGGCGGTACGTTGCCTGCGGTCGGCTCGATTGGGTATCTCTCGCAGTCCGGTGCGTTGTTGGCCGCCATTCTCGATATGGCCAACGCCAACGGCATCGGCTTTTCAAAGCTGGTCAGTTTCGGCAACAAAGCGGACGTCAACGAGCTTGACATTATCGAAGCCCTCGCCGACGACCCCGAAACAAAAGTCATCGCCGGTTATCTCGAAAACATCGCCGACGGCTATGCCTTCGTCCGCGAAGTGCAGCGCATCTCGCAGGAGAAACCGATACTTCTGATGAAGTCCGGCTCGACCGCCGCCGGGGCAAGGGCCGCCTCGTCGCACACCGGCTCGCTGGCCGGCAGCGATACGGCCTACGAGTGCGTCTTTGACCGTGCGGGCGTCATACGCTGCTTCTCGCTCAAGTCCCAGTTCGATTTTGCCCAGGCCTTCGCTTACCAGCCCCTGCCCGCGGGGCCCAGCGTCGCCATCATTACCAACGCCGGCGGCGCCGGAATTATGGCCGCCGATTCAGTCGAAAAACAGGGGCTTACATTTGCCAAACTGACTGACCAGACAACAACGAAACTCGCCGCGGGCCTGCCGCCCGCCGCCAACGTCGCCAACCCGGTCGATGTCCTCGGAGATGCGCTTGCCGACAGGTATGAATTTGCCCTCGATGCCGTGTTAGACGACCCGAACGTTCACTCGGTCATTGTTTTGCTCACCCCGCAGGTTATGACCCAGCCGCAACCTACCGCCGAGGCCATCGTGAATGTCTCGCACAGCAAACCCGGCAAGCCCGTCCTCACCTGTTTCCTCGGCGCCGGCAAGGTCGAGCAGGCGGTCGCGATTCTTCGCCGGGGTAAAATTCCACAGTACGACTCCCCTGAAGCCGCCGTCCTCACAGTCAAGGTTATGGCCGATTACGTCCGATGGAAAGCCAGGCCCAAGAGGGTCGTCAAACTCTTCCCCGTCAACCGCCACAAGGTCGAATCCATTATTGAAAGACACCTGCGGCAGGGTCTGCGCCAAATCGGCGAAGCCGAGGCGAAGGAAATCCTCGAGGCCTATGGTTTCGTTACGCCAAAGGACGCTCTTGCTACCACAGCCGAGCAGGTGGTCAACATCGCACAGCAAATTGGTTTCCCCGTTGTCCTCAAGGTGTGGTCGCCCGACATCATTCACAAGTCGGACGTGGGCGGCGTCAAGGTCGGCCTCGAGACCCCGCAGGAGGTTATGGACGCCTTCGATTTGATGATGTTCCGAATACCCAGGAAGCTCCCGAATGCCAAAGTCCTCGGTGTGCTCGTCCAGCAGATGTGCACCGGCGGCAAGGAAGTGATACTGGGTGTGCACCGCGACCCGCACTTTGGCCCGCTGATGATGTTTGGTATGGGCGGCACGATGGTCGAAGTCCTTCAGGACGTCGCGTTTCACCTTGCCCCGCTCACTGCCGAAGAGGCGAAACAAATGCTCGTCAACACCCGCACCTATAAAATGCTCAAGGGTGTCCGAGGCGAAAAAGGAGTTGATATAGACGCTATCGCCGAAGGGCTGCAGCGGCTCTCGCAGCTTGTCACGGAATTTCCCGAAATCCAGGAAATGGATATTAACCCCTATATGGTCGGGCCCGAGGGCACTACTGCGGTTGCCGTTGACGCGAGAATCACCGTGGAAAAGGCGTAGTCGGCCGCCGCAAAAGCGCCGAAAAAACCTTATGACAGCAATCTTTATATTTCATAGAATACTATGGGTATTGAACTAAGAGAACAAGCTATGCAGGGCTTTGACTGGAAAGAACGTTTCAGCAGCAAGGTCAGCGCCGCGGCGGCTGCTATGCAGCTTATCAAGTCCGGCAACAGCATTTTCATCGGCACCGGCTGCGGCCAGCCGCAGCACCTCGTCAACGCGCTGGTCGAACATTCCGCGCACATCTACGATGCGCACATAGTGCATTTGCTCACGATGGGGACTGCACCTTACGCGGACGAGAAATTCCGCGAGAAATTCAAGATGAACAGCTTCTTCATCGCCGACAACGTGCGAGATGCGATGGGCAGGGGGGTAGGTGATTACACACCGATGTTTTTGTCGGAGATTCCACGCGAATTTGAGACGGGGAGGATGCCGCTGGATGTTGCGTTGATTTGTGTCAGTCCGCCGGATGTGAACGGCTTGTGCTCGCTGGGCGTCTCGGTTGACATAGTCAAATCCGCAGCCGCAAACGCCAGGTACGTTATTGCACAGGTCAACAGCCGAATGCCAAAGACCTTCGGCGACAGCTTCATCCACGTCAACACCATAGACGTGCTCGTTCCTTATGATGAGGACATCATCGAGGTGCCTGTGCCGGAGGCCGATGATACGCTTCGCCGGATAGGGCAAAACATCGCCAGGTTAGTCGAGGACGGC
>CAYGVZ010000023.1:0-18514 GCA_964353475.1 uncultured Pirellulales bacterium
GTTTTCCCATCTGCGGGTGCATCATACACTCGTGCCATCGGTGATGGTCGCCGACGTTTTCACTGTTCGGATGTCCCCCACCGTATGGCGAGCCGTTCCAGTAAGGGATACCAGGACAGTTTCGCTCTACAATTTCGGGCAGCAGATAGTTATAGAGATATTCACCGGCGTGGGTCTGCTCTTTCCACCAGTCAACCCAGCCCCAGTTGTTCTCATTGCAGCCACACCAGAGAGCCATACACGCATAGCGAGAGAGGCGCTTTGTCTGGCAGTCAATTTCTTTCTCGACCTCGCTGCGGAACGATTCGAGGTGGTCGGGATAAGGCGCGCAGGCGAACATAAAATCGTGCCAGAGCATAATGCCGTGGCGGTCGCAGGCGCGGTAGAAGGAATCCCGTTCATACCAGCCGCCGCCCCAGATTCGCAGCATATTAAAATTGGCGTCTCTTGCCTCGCGGATTAGCCGGTCGTACCGCTCGTCGGTTACTCGCGCATAAACGGCGTCGGCGGGTATCCAGTTTGCCCCTTTGCAGAAGACCTTTTTGCCGTTGATGACAACTGCAAACCTGTCATCCGTATCAAGTCCGAGGAATCGCAAGCCATAATCGAACGCGGGATAATCCATCGAGTCGTCGCTGACCTTCAGCCGGGCTTCGACCTTGTATAAGTGCTGCTCGCCGAGTCCGTTTGGCCACCACAGTTTCGGATTTGTGACGGGGATGGCAAGTTTGATGAAGTTGTACCCCGAACGAAGAAACGACCGGCATTTTGCGCTGAATTTGCGGCCGTCCTCATCGGTCAGCTCAATGGTGACGGCGCCTTCGCTGGTTTTGTAATGGTGCAGGCAGTCAACTGTTACCGTCGTGCGCACAATGACCTCGCTATCGCCGTGGCGCATCGGCCGCAACCTGACGTCACGGATGCAGGCGGTTTTTATCGCGCGTATGCGAACGTCGCCTGCGATTGCGGTTGTGGAGACGCGGGGGCTCCAGTCCCAGCCGAAGGAGTATTGCGGTTTTCGCACGTGGTTTCGGCGGAGGTCTCCCCTGTCAAGAAAGCCGTGCTTGGCCTCAGTTGTGGCCGTTATGCCGTCTGTTGAATAGACATCGGCGTCGCTGACGTTCTCGACACCAGCGCTAAGGCGCACAAGCAGGATATTCCTGCCTGGTTTAAGATGTGGTCTGACGTCAAGTATCAGCGGGCGAAAGGCGTTTCGATGAGAGCCGATATGGCGGCCGTTAACGAAGACCTCCGCGTTTGAATCAAGTCCATTCATTTCAAGCTCAACCGCATCGGCCTTGAGCAAGCTGGCGGGGACATCAAACGATTTGCGAAACCACCACGAGCGGTTCTCGGTCCATTTGCAGTCGCGGAAGTTAAGTCCCTCAAGCGGTTCTTTGATTCTGCCGGCGGCAATCAGGCCCTGGTGGATGTCGCCGGGGACGGGCTGGGCAATCCAGCCGGAACGCAGTTCGGAAAGCCGCCGTGCGTTCGAAAGGTCGTATGTGATGATTTCATCTCGCAGTTCCCACCGGCCATTAAGACATCTCTCGTATATCAGCGACATAATACCCCCTTATTGTACTTGCGAAGCGCCGGATATGTCAGCCCGACGCCTTTGGTTCGAGCGTCAGGTCTGCGAAAAGCCCCGCCTTCAACTTATGGTATGCTAAAGATGCTACCATAACGGCGTTGTCCGTGCAATACGGTTTCGGGGCGATGAGCAGATTCCTGGCGGGGACATAGCTATCGCACATAACCCGCAGGGCGGTTCGCAGGGCGTTGTTGGCGGCGACGCCTCCGCCGAGAAGGACGGTTTTCGCGCCGATTGTATCGACGGCACGTCTGGTCTTTTCAACGAGGACGTCAATCACCGCCGCCTGAAACGACGCGGCAATATCGGCAATCTGCTTTTCGCTCATCGAGTCAACTTTGTTGGCACCCTTCATATCCTGCCCCTGGCAGTGATACAGAACGGCCGTCTTTACGCCGCTGAAAGAGAAATCCAGCGAGTCAGGCCCCAGCATCGTGCGCGGGAAATTCACCGCCTTTGGATCGCCCCGGGCTGCTGTCTTTTCGATAGCCGGCCCGCCGGGATAGGGCAGTCTCAATATCGTTGCTACCTTGTCAAACGCTTCGCCGGCGGCGTCATCGATGCAACTGCCGAGCAGTTTCAGATTCAGCGGCGACTCGCACTGGTAAAGACAGGTATGTCCCCCCGAAACAATCAGGGCGACGGCGGGCAATTCGAGTTTTTTTTCCGCCAACATCGCCGACTGTAAATGCGCGTGCAGATGATTGATTGCTATCAGCGGTTTTTCCCACACGAGCGAAAGCGTCTTTGCGGCGGTAACGCCGACCATAAGGGCGATTGCCAGGCCCGGCTGATTGGCAACGGCAATCGCAGCCAAATCATCTTTGGTTACGTTCGCCTGCGACATTGCCTCGCTAATAACAGGGTAGATATTCTCAATATGCGCGCGTGAGGCGATTTCCGGCACGACGCCGCCATACTTTTCGTGCAGTTTCGTTTGGGATGCGATGACGGATGATTTGACAAGCGAACCGTCGGCCACAACCGCCGCCGCCGTCTCATCACAACTGGTCTCAATACCCAGAATGTTCACCGTTTTGTTTTCCATGGCAATAATCAATCATCAATTATCAATGTCCAACATCCGCTTCCTGCTTGATTTTCTCGATGTCGAGGTTGCGGATATAGTCGATGAGGTTTTGCCAGCCGTCGAAGAATCCGAACCCGCCGCTGGTCATCTCCGCGATTGCCTCTTCTTTCGGCCAGCTCTCTACCGCTATGCGGTATATTGCGCACATAGTCCCCGTGCGGTCGGCCCCGCGCTGGCAATGCACAAAGATGGGCGCTCGGTTCGGGTCGGTAACAATCTGCAGGAATCGCACAACGTCTTCGTCTTCGGGATGCCAGGGCTTTGTGTACAGATGCTCATACCCAAGATTGGCATCTGCTATCTCGTCGCGGTCGGAGTGAAACGCCCGCAGATTTATGACGGTTTTTATGCCGAGTTTGGCCAATTCGAGCATCCCTTCATCGGTCGGCTGTGCTCCGCGGTAGAGTCCGTCCGAGACCTTATGGAAATTCGGGACGCCGGGCAATTCGATGCGCTGCGCCCATTGTTTGTGTTTGCCTGTTGGCTCCGCCCGCTGTGGCGGCAGATTAACCAGATATGGTTTTTCCTGTTTGTAGAGCTCGATGCGTTTGTTGATAGAGGCGGCAAGCGTCTCATTTTTGTCGGCGCTGGCAAGTTCAAGGGCCTGCTGTGCGGCGATAAGCGCATCCTCAAATCGACCCGCGGCTGCATAAGCAATTGCGACAGTATCGAGGATTGTGGCGTTTGGGCTGCCCGCCAGCGCTTCTGCCCGCTCTGCAAGTTCGATTGCGCGCTGGGGGTCGCGTATGCTGCTGTCGCCGTGCGCAGCCAAAATCTGTGCAAGGCCCGTCATCGGCAAAGGCCAGTCGCTCTTGACGCGGTTGGCCTGTTCAAAATGCCCTATTGCCTCGTTGAACTGGCCCTGCGAAATAAGAAGGTAGCCGAGATTATTGAGCGCATCCGTATGGTCGGGTTTCAGGCGGACCGCCTGTCGGTACTCGTCAATCGCCTCGTCGATTTTGCCCCGCGAACGCAGCACCTCGGCAAGATAATAGTGAATCTCGGCATCGTCAGGTGTAAGCGCCAATGCCTTGCGATATTGGATGATTGCCTCATCGGCTCTGTTCGTCTTGGTCAGGGCATAACCGAGATTCTGGTGCATTTTGTAATTGTTTTCGGTTACCGCCAGGGCGTGCTCATAAAGGGCTATGCTGTTTTGCCAATAACCGAGCTGAACCCGCGTGCAAATCAGCAGGGCGACAACAATCGCGCCGACAGCGAAACCGAGGGCCATTCTCCCGATGCGCCGTCTGCCGAAGATGTCGGCGGCAAGCCAGGCGACAACAATGGCCAGGCCTACCGATGGCAGATAAGTATAGCGGTCCGCCATTGACTGAGCACCGACCTGGATAAGCCCGATGACAGGCACTAATGTCCCCAGATACCACAGCCAGCCGACCGGAAAGTAGCCCCTGCGAGCAACAAGAATCGCTATGATGGTTATGACAGACAAAACAGCAACGGCCAACACCACATCGGACCGGGGGACATTACCCAGAGGGTGAGGGTACAAGACGGCTAATTGTGAAGGCCAAAAGGTCTTACCGATGTATGCAAGGTATGAAACAAAGGCGTTGCTGACGCGGGCGGCCATCGGGAGAATCTCTGCCTGGCTGACAGCGCCGCCCGCCTTCTGAACGACAAAGGTAATGACCGACGAGACAAAGGCAAGGACCATCAGGGGTGCCTTTTCCAGCAGCGAGTTTAGAATTGAGAATTTAGAATTTAGAAATCTGTTGAGCGGCCAATAGTCGAGCAGGAACAGGACAAACGGCAGCGTAACTAACATCGGCTTGGCCATAAGGCCGAGACAGTAAATCACAAGCACAACTAAGTATCGTAAAACCCCCGGACGCTCCACATACCAGACGTATGCCGCAATTGTCAGGAAAAAGAAAAATCCGCTAAGGACATCTTTGCGTTCCGCCGCCCAGGCGACGGATTCGACGTGCAGCGGATGCAGGGCAAACACAGCGGCGACAAATGCGCTCGCCCATAGTGCGCCGGTGGTCTTTCGCAGCAGATAAAACAACAGCAGGGTACTGGCGATGTGAAGCAGCACACTGTGCAGGTGATGCCAGAGGGGATTTAGGCCGAAAAGCTCGCAATCGAAAATATGGCTGACCCAGGTCAGCGGATGCCAGTTCCCCGCGTAGCCCGTCGTGAACGCCCATCGAAGCGAGTGCAGCGAAAACCCGTCTTTGACATTCGAGTTGTCGATTATGTACTGGTAATCGTCAAAGGTAACAAACTCGTTGCGCCGAATCGGCTCATACGCCGCCAGCGTCAGCAGCACAAGCCCAGCTAAAATCAAAATGGTCGCCAGCCGATTTCCGCTCATATCCCTATGCTATCAGCAACCCGTTTTTCCCGCAACCGCCAACGGCCTGCCACAAAGACACCAAGACACGAAGATTTTACTTGCCGTTTTTGTCGTGAGAAACAAAAAGGGCTGCGACTTGCCCGCCGTTCGTGCGGCGGGGCCGCCGCAGCCCATTGACTCTCAGCACAGCCGACCGGGTTTAGGGGACATACCAGCTCGTCTGCGCGAGCCAATCCTGGCCAAGCAAGGTATAGTCGGCCATGTTCAGGGGCCAGGCGCGGTCGATGTTGCCGGGACCGCAGGTACTCCAGTCGAGCCAGTCATCAACAAAGAATCCGAGGTCGTCAAGGTCAACCGTACCATCGTTGGTCAAATCCGCCAGGAAGCTCCAGCCCTGGGGAGTTCGGCTGGCTTCGCTTGTCCCGCCATAGGCGCCCATATTGACCCGAAGGTTATTCGCATCGTTCGGCTCATCGCCTAAAGGCCAACTCGGATTGCCCGCATCGATGCAGGGGCTTGTATAGCCATCCGGCACCCAGATTTTCTGATTCGGGTCCCAGTGGCCCGCGGCGGATTGCAGACGGAAGTCGTTGTTTGGGTCGGCAAGGTTGGAATCAACAAACTGAGGGTAGTTGCTGATGTTGCCAAGACCACCCAAGCTGCCTGTCAGGCCCTGGACGCAGCTAAAGTTAATCAGCGGCTGGTTGGGGCCGCCAATCTGACCGGATTGGCCGGACGTGCCGCTGCCTTTATTACCCCACAATATCGTGTTCGTCACGGTCGGCACGCAGCCATAGGTGCTGAACATCCCGCCGCCGCCCTTGTTGGCATCATTGGCGACGACAGTACAGTTGGCAAGCGTGGGACTGCTGAAATATATGTTGAAAATCGCGCCGCCCCTGGTCTTGCTGGTATTGCCTCTGAGTATGCAGTTGGTGAGGGTCGGCTCGCTTCCGTTGTCATTATAGACGGCGCCGCCGTTTGCATCGGCTGAATTGCCGGCGAACGTGCAGTCGATTATCCTGGGGCTTCCCAGGTCGATGTACAAGCCCCCCCCGCTGCCGTCCGCACCGGAGCCGTCGGCGTTGCCGCCCGTGATGATGAAACCATCGAGTACGGCGCTGGCATCGGTATCGCTGCCGTCAACCACGTGGAAACTATTTTCGTTGCGAGATGGGTCGTTGTTGTCGCCGACGTCGTTGCCGTCCAGGTCGCCCGAAAGAAATGTCTTGTGGACCCTGGTGTTGCGTTCGTTAGGGTCTGCCGCGCCAATTCCGGCATAACCGCCTCTGATAATAACACCTTTTTTCAGTTTGAATTGGCTTTTGCGGTTGCGCGTACCATGGGGGACGGCGTCGTTAGTATCGGTCTTGTAGTTGCCGGCGGCTACAAAGATTATGGTATTGTCATTGGCTTCTTCCACGGCATTTGAAAGAAATTTCTTCGCCTCCGACCAGCTCGAGCCGTTGCCTGACAACGTTACTTTAGTATCAACGTGTATTTTGCAGGGGTCCGCTCCCCCACCACCACCCGGTGGCGGGACCATCTCGCCGGGATATTCATAAGCGCCCATATCCACAATCGCCGGGTACCGAGGCGGGTTGGAGACCCCTGTGTCGGGGGCTGCCTGGACATTCTGAAAGCGATAGAGTTCTCCGCGTTCCTTTACATAGAGGTCATGCGGTGTCCGCTCGGCCAAGTCGTCGTCGTTGTCAAGGTTTCGGAAATCGGCCGGTACCTTCGTGTTGTCGGCAGCGTCAACGCACGGGGACTTTTCCCAGAGGCGACAATTACCCGGCCAGAAACCGGGGGCAATGTTGAGATTGCCTACACCGGGCCAGAGAGGAAAATACTTGTTGCCATCAACCAGTTGGATGTCACTGTAGGTCACGGTGACGTCTGAGGTCTCCACGCCATCGACCTCGTTAATCCAAATCTGCTCGACACCGCAAGTGTAGTTCCAGACAATACAGTTTTCCACGTTGATGATATTCTTGGTGTCCACGCTGGGCGACGCTGCGGCGATGCCCGAGCCATCGATGCACCCGCTCCCCTCGGCATTGAATGCCACGGTACAGTTGGTCATCCTTACGTTGCAGCCGGCGTAGCAGTATATGCCCCCGCCATATCCGCCGATGCCGCTCTCGGTTATCAGGCAGTTCATCAGGTTTAGGGTGCAGTCGTTGTTGTAGATACCGCCGCCGTTGTCAGCGCTATTTCGCACGAACGTGCAGTTGGTCATCTGGTGCGAGCCGGAAGGTCCGGTGCAATACAAGCCGCCTCCGTTGTTGCCGGCCGCGTTTCCTATGACCTGCTCGTCTATGTCGCCGAACCGGCACCTGACGAGAATCAGGGCGCCGCCGTCGGCGTACAGGCCCCCGCCGTTGCGTCCTGCCAAGTTGGCTGTTACCCTGCATCCGGACAGTTTAGGCGAGGCGCTTGTGACGAACAGACCCCCTCCGTCCAGTTCGGCGTAATTATTTGCGAAACAGCACCTTGATACCACAGGTACGCCGGCTCCGCCTGAGATGAACATTCCCCCGCCGCATTTCTCGTCGTCCGAGCCAGCGCCGTCGGCGTAACCACTTTCAATGTAAAAACCGTCGAGTAGCGTTCCTCCGCCCGGTGCCTCAGCCACGACAACATGATAACTATTATCCTCTGCGCCTGCGGGTTCTCCAATGTTGCCGCTCAGGATTGTCTTGTTGATAAGCCAGTTACTTTTTTCCCCGCCGCCTTTAGGGTATCCCCCGTACATCCTTACGTTGCTGACCAAGGCAAACGGCAACGCCGGGTCGCCGGTCCCTCCGGGATTGGTGCTGTCTCTGTCGGGATAGTAATTACCCTGGGCGACTAATATCGCGTCACCTGCCTGTGCCGCCGTCAGGGCGTCCTGGAGATATTTGAATGCTGTCGCCCACGAGTTGCCGTTACCTCCGGGAGCAGCAGACGTATCCACACAAATGTCCTTGCCGCCGGCCGTAATCGCGATGCCAAGCCATAACAGTACGACTGATATGGCAAGCAGACCGTTTGGATTCATTCTTCGATGCATTTCAATTCCTCCCTTTTTAATCTTGCCGTCACGCGCGGCGCGCACCAAGCAACGGCGTTATGCCTTGTCAGCTTATGCTCGTTCTATGGAGGGAAGATTCGCGAGGAGACCTTCCTCCCCCGCAACGCAACCATATTTTACAGCAGGCAATCTTAATACGAGTCCGGCGAGATTGTCAAGAGAAAAATCGGTATTCTTTGCCACAAAGACAGGAAAACACGAAGAATTCCGGGTGCTTTAGTACCTTGGCGGTGAAACAACCGCGGATTTGGCGAGGAGAATCATCTGTTTACAGATACTCTTACACACGCGGGGCAATGAAAAGCGGATGGGGATAAGCTCGGCGGGAATAAAATCGGTGCATACCTTTTGCGGCAGGGAGTCGCCGACGATGTGTATCTTGTCGGGGTCGTGGCAGCCAAAATGGATTTGTTTGGCCGTTTTGATAATCGGCAAATCGTCCGGCGAAAGGCCGATGAGTTTGCAGCAGGTATATTCAAGGGTAATCGGTTCGGTCCCGCCGATTAGATAACCGAGCGGCCTTGCCCTGCCGCCAATTGGGCCGGGGCCGTCCATTGCAACGACTGCGTCGATTATTGTCAGAGCCGGATTCAGAAATTTGTATAGTTCGATAAGCAATTTGCAAAACTTGTGTTCGCTGCCGCCTGTGGTGAGCACAGTCGAACCACCTTTGGCGAAGTGCCAGTATGCCTTCCATTTGCCGCTTACGCAGCCGAACATGTTCTTTACGGCGAAGGTTGCGACTAATTGCTGATGTGTCTTAAACTTGGGCAGGTTGATAATGACATCTGCACCGAGGGCAACGGTGCTTATCCCAACTTTTGTGCCACCGACTGTGCAGGTTACCGGTGTATCGAGTTGTCGGACGGGCACACCGAGTTTCTTTAACGGCTCATCCATCTCGAGGACCTTTACGCAGTTGTAAACATCCGCCCAGGCGGGCGAATCGCCAACAAAGGGTTTTGCGCCGAAATCCTTCAGTAATTTTGCGGTCTCGATGATTATTGCTGGGTCGGTTTGGGTCGCGCACTGCCGCGGCTTTGGCGCAATAAAGTTGGGCTTGAGCAGGACGGTATCGCCCCGCCGGACAAACTTGTCTATTCCGCCGAGCAGTTCAAATTGTCGGGCAATTGCATCACTGACCCTGGCGTTGTCATATTCAGGGCATCTAACGAGTGCAACAGGCGGAGATGCCAGGACAGGTTCTCCATTTGCGGTATCGAGCGCGTCGGAGGCCTTGTTCAACATCGCTCAGACAATCTTTCTGCAAACCAGCACATACACCCGGATTACCGGCCTATCGCCCGACGGCGAGAAGAATAACCCGCCAAGCTTATTGTTTTTTTCGATGTGGCCGGCGGGGGCAAGCAGGATGAAGTCGCCTATTCGCATCCTCAATCCGAAACCGGCCGATGCAAAACGAAACTCGCTGCTTTTCATACGCTCGGCTAATTGCGGAACAAGACCTTCGGTTGATATGGAGAAGACAGGGGCGGCCTGGATGTTGCACAGGTTCTGCGAGTCCGCCAGCTTCCTGGCAACAAGCCGCAAGCCCAGCGCGCCGGGACCAAGCTGCCTGTGTTCGAGTGAGCGGGCGGAGGCAAAGTATGAGACGATTGTTCTGGGCGGCAGCCGGGCGACGTTCAGGAACTCCGCCTGGCCATCGGGTATCAAAAGCAAGGTGCTGCCGACGTTCTTCCCTTCGGCAGCTTGAAGGGCATCGACTACCCTGGCAAGCGTGCGGAAACTGCCGATACCGATGCGGAAGGTGTTTTTCGCAAAGGCGTCGGCGTCGGCCAGCCGCACCTGGTTTGCATCGAGTAGCGACCAGATGTTATCGAGCGAGCCGAGTTTTTCAACAGGCACCTCGAAGACGGCGACGTCAATGCCTATTGTTGGGAGAACCTGGCTTTCGGGCTGCTTTCCGTGAGTCGGCGCGAGGTCGCCGATTTTGATCTGGTCGAGAGACGGCTGCTGCCGGGGCTGGTTGCAGCCGGTGAGAATGGACAGCACACAGGTCGAAACGATAATCCGGGCAAACCGAGTCATAGCGATAGATTAGCGGCAGGGCGCGCAGGTGTCAAGAAATGGAGCAGGTGCGCAGCATGGCCTGCGCCAGATGACACACACCCGATGGAAGAAACTACTTTTTGCCCGGCTGGGGCGGCGGCGCAGCCGGTTGCGGGGTACGGCTGCCCATTCGCCAGAATGTTTCCTGCCGAGGGACGGCCCGGGCCTCAAAACTGTCGGCGGCAAAACCGTAAATTTCGGTTATGATTTTCTTTTTTTCCTGCCAGATATCTTCCGGCAGCCAGGCTTGGACATCGGCGTCTCGCACGGGCTTTGGCAGATATTTCCCGCCGCCGTCCTCGTAGGCGAACATCCACAGTTGGCTGGCGCGGACGTCACCGATGTTGCGAAGGGTGAGCACCGCCTTAGCTGTTTCTTCGTGTCGCAGGTCGCGGGTGAATTCGCCCCAGCGGCTGTGGGTGATAACAAGGTCGAACTTGTCGGCTGGCAGCAGGTCGCGAATCGCTTTCTGTACCTGGCGTTCGGGCAGGGGCGTCTGGCTCGAGCCGGCGTCGAGGTCGCCGATTGTGCCTCGCACGCCGAGTTTTTCGCAGGCGCGCTCGAACTTTGCCGCGAGGTCCGGGTCATCTTTGCCGGAAAGCGATATGACAGTCCATCTGACCTGGCCATGGAGCAGAATTGCCCCGCCGGCCCATATCGTCTCATCGTGCGGGTGCGCCACAATCACCGCACAGTTGCTGAAGTCCCAAACCTGCTGTGATGTCTTTGATTCCGCCATAGCCAAAACCAGGGTAAAGTAATAACCGCCGACGTTGCCGGCGTCAAGAGTCCGCGACAGCTTTTGCAGATGTCCCGATGCGGCGTTAATGAATCGGCTGCATCTGGCCGATGGAGACGACAAGCCCTTTTCTTATCAGCATCACTGCAATGGCGGCAAGCAGCAAGCTCATTATCTTCGAAAGGGCTTTGGTGCCTGCCCCGCCAAGCGTTTTTATCAAAACCGAAGAAGCACTGAAAATAACGCCGGCCAAGACGATATTCAGCATTACCGAAATCATCGCCGCCGTCAGCCCATACTCCGACCTAACCAGCAGCGTCGTGGTCAGAACGGCAGGCCCTACAATCAAAGGCGTTCCCAGCGGCACTGCCCCAAGCTGCTCATCGGGAAGGCGCCTTGCCTTGACGGGGTTGACGATGTCGATAATGGCTATGCAAAAAAGTATCGCGCCGCCCGCAATCATAAAGTCCTCCATCATGATGCCGAGGACTTTGAAGACGGCTTTGCCCAGAAAGATAAAAGCAATTGCGAGCAGCAGCGCCGTGAGCATCGACTGCATAATTATCGCTGCCTTCCTGCTCCTGGGCAGACCCTCGGTCAGGGAGACGAAGATGGGCAGCACGCCTATGGCATCGACCGCCACAAAGACAGGTATGAACGACAGCAAAATGTTCCGGAGCATATATGCCTCCGCGTATTTGACCGCGATTGAATTTTCTTGCAAACGAGCCGCAAAGAGTGTAAATTAGATGCGCACCTGCGGTCAATATCTTTATTGGGATATAGTGTAACGGCAGCACAACTGACTCTGGAGCAGGTAATCTATGTCCGAATCCGGGTGCCCCGGTTGACGTTGCCTGTCGATGGCCCTTAAATAAGGAAAAGAATATGAAGTTCATTATCACTATATTTCGGGACGAAGATGGAGTATTCATTGCTGAATGTCCGTCTATCCCCGGCTGTATCAGTCAAGGTAAGACCGAACAGGAGGCCGAGAGCAACATTCGGGATGCAATTAAGGAATGTTTGGAGGTGCGAGCAGAGAAGGGAATGCCTCTCACTGTGAGTACCCACCAGGTGGAGGTCCACGTTTAATGCCTTCCGTACCGGTATTGAGGCCAAGAAAGGTCGTGAATGCCTTTGAAAAACTTGGCTGGGCAGTTGCTCGCCAAAAGGGTAGTCACATTATCCTGACCAAAGAAGGGCACATAGCAACTTTATCGGTTCCAAATCATCCAGAGGTGGCACGTGGCACTTTGCGAGGTCTCATTGCACGGGCTGGTATAACTTTGGATGAATTCTTAGACACATCGAGGAAGTAACTTAGCCCTCGCCCGGGAGTTTATCTCAACTTTTTTACGTCGTGTGTGGGAAGTTTCGCCTGCCGGAAAGATCGACGCTCGTCATGGCGAATCCTGCCGCAGCCCGAAAATTTTACTTGATGCGTTACGCTTCAGATTAAATTTCGGGTGTCTTCCGGTTCAAGGAAAAACTTCAAAAGTTTGCAATATTGGGAGAGTTTGTAAAAAGAGGGTTTTGCCAGTCAAATTCCGCAATAATTGGCGTGTGTTCGCCGGGACGGAGCAAAAGGCGGGCGACTTTGTCGATGTAACATGTGACGCACTTTTCGGTCAACAGCGTGACGCCGTTTATATCAAATTGTCCCATCGCTGTATATCGCCGCCGACCGCCTTGATAAACTTCTTGTGAACAAGGCGTTCCAGTTTGTGGCAGGAAATTTTCGTTTCATCTTTTAGCGGTATCTGTCCGCCGGCAAAGGTCTCGTGGCCTCCGCCCGTGCCGCGTCTTGCCACGAGTCGGCGGACGAGCTTGTCGGCGCTGGCGCCCTGCTGACAGGTTCGCACGGATATGAGCAATTTGTCCTGCCAGCAGCCGCTCGACAAGACCCAGTGTATGTCTTCTCTGCGCAGCAGCAGGTCGGCGACCTCGGCTATCATATCGGGATTGGTGACATCTTCGAGAGTGGTGATGACACAGTCGCCGTAAACTTTGGCGTTGGTCAGGCCTTTTTCGAGCATTCGGTAATACTCAGCCGGCACGCTGCCTCGCTGGATTTCGCCAAGCATACGTTTGTTCGCCAGCGGGAACAGGAATTCCATCGCCTTGATGTCTGCGCGGCAGGCCTGTCTGCCGAGGTCCTGGGTATCAGAGCGGATGGCGTAGAGCAGGGCGGTTGCCAGGGGCGTATCCAGCTCAACATCGGCGGCTACCAGGTACTCGAGAAGTATCGTTGCGGTAGCGCCGTATTTTCTGCGGATGTCAAAGAACCTTGCGCTCCTGGTAGGCCGGCGGACGGGATGATGGTCAAAAACAATGTCCGGGATGCAGTCAGCCGGCAGCGAGTTGTTGCCCGTGCCCGGCTGGGTATCAACGATGGCAACAAGGTCGAATTTAGCGAAGTCAATCTCAGAGCATGGCCGCAGATTCACGTCAAGGTACTGCACAATAGCGCGGTTCTCCGCCCGGCCAACCGTCCCCCCGTAGGCCATTGAACAGGACAGTCGAGCGACGTGGTTGGCGAATTTGCGAAGGGCGACGGCGGAGGCAATAGCATCGGGGTCGGGATTGTCCTGCATAACAATAAGCAATGAGGACCTTCCGCTCATAAGCTCGGTGAGCTTGGTTATCCTCAGTCGTGTTTTCTTGCGCGTCCGCACAATTCAAACCTCCGGCCATCACGGTAAGACAGTCGTTCGACATTATGTCATAATCTATCCGCGAAGCAACATTAACCGCCTGTCGGCAGGTTATACCCTTTCGCGTATTGGACGGTTCAATCGGTCCTCGGCAGGTTTGGTCCTATGTAGCCGGCTTCGATGCAGAACTGGATGATGTCTCGCGCCAGCGGACAAGCGTCGCTCGAACCCTGCTGGCCGCCTTCGACAAGCACGGCGACTACAATGGCGCGCCCGCTGTTATCCTTTGCAAAACCGGCAAACCAGGCGTTGTCGGGCTTCTCAGTTGACCCCGTTTTGCCGAAGACCTTCACGCCCTGGGCATCGAGACGGGCAGGTTCAAACTCTTTATAGGCGGTCCCGCCCTGCTCGGCCACCACCGCCCGCATACCGTCATAGACCACAGCCAGGGTAGATCGCGAGATACCAAGGTCTGCCGACCAGTGGTCATCGACAACCGATGATTGCCGGTCATTTTCGGAATAGCTGGCATCGTTAATGTCGAGGATAAGCCGGGCGGGCTTGTATGTCCCGCCGCGTGCGAGGACGGCCATTGCGTTTGCGACTTGAAGCAGCGTGGCCCGCAGATTCCCGTGCCCTATGCCGAACCACCTGCGTTCGGTCGGCTCAAGGGCAGGGGTCTGCTCAAAGCTGGTTATCCTGCTGCCGGGCAGGATGTTTGAGATTTGTCCCTGCGCTTGTCTGAAATCTCTGTCATCGACTGTCGGTGCAAAGAGCGGCGTCTTGTGCCCATAGCCGAATCTGAACAGCCAGCTTTGCAGAACAAGCGGGTCAATTCGGTCCGCGAGGCGCGAGAAATAGATATTGCAACTGCCCTTGATTGCGTTGCGGGCTTTGTTTCCTCCCGTCTCCTGCAGGTCGTCGTGGCCGAGCCAGTTGTACCTGTTGTAAATCCAGCAGCTCGGCCAGCCGGCCGGTGCCTTCCGGGCCGGACAGCTTATGACCTCATCCGCCGTAATCTGGCCCGACTCCAGGCCCGCGATGAGTATCAGGGGCTTAACGACCGAGCCGGGCTGATAATGTTTGTTGAGGACCCGATTTCTAAATGGTTCGTTCGGGTCGTCGGCAATGGCGCTGTAATTTTGTCTGACGAGATTGAGGTCGTAACTCGGCAGCGAGACGGACGCGAGAACATCACAGCTATTTACATCTATCACGACCGCCGCGGTCGGCAATGCACAGTTTGGATTAAAACTGCAGTCGGCAATATAGTCGGCGATTCGCCGCTGAAGCTCTATGTCTATGGTAAGCAGGACGTCACTGCCAAATTGCGTCTGTGTACTGCTCACGAGATTATCGTCGATGTCATAGACAAGCTCGCCGCGTTTTCCCCGCAGGATTGTTTCACAGGCGTATTCGACGCCGTCCTCGCGGCCGCAGACCTCGTCATCAAGATAACTCGACAATTTGTCCGCGGCGAGAGCGTCTTTATCCCGCTGCTGAGGCGGGCCTACCCAGCCGATGACCTGCGCTGCGTCGCTGCCGCAGGGATAAACACGATGCGCCTTTGCCAAAACCTCGACGCCGTTGACGTCCAGGAACTCCAGTTGCGCTGCGAAGACATCGTCCTCGGTCTTCAATTCAAACAGCGGCCAGGCGCGGTCAACGTTAGCGATATCGCTGACCTTGTCTATCAGCCGAAGTCGCTGATTGGCATCCGGGAATCGCGTCTCAAAATCGGCGATTGCCTCGGCAAGTGGCACGGTGTTGAGGTTGCGCCCGTATTTTTCGAGTATCTCAGCAGGCGGGCTGCTTCTCGCCCATGCAACGAAACTACGCAGATTCCACACCCGGTTATTGATTGAGACGATTTGGTCTTCGATGTCATTGCGGGGCCGGCCGAATTGCGCGCATTTGTCCATTATCTGCTGCAACCGCTCCGTTCCGTTTTCGAGTTCGTTTTCGATTGCGATGGTTCTGTCTGCTGCATCGGGCTTTCCTTCCGCCCTGAGCAGTTCCGCCCGCTTTACTCGCTCGTCAAGCACGCAGGCGGCCCGGTAATGGATGCACAACTGGAATCGCGGCTCATCAACGGCCAGGACGCGTCCGTATCTGTCTAATATCCTGCCTCTTCCGGTACGCAGTTGTTTCGACGAGCTTCTTTGAAGTTTGAGGGCCTCAATCTGCTCGCGGTAAAACGAGCCGGACAGCAACTGCATAGCGGCGAGGCGCAATATGCAGACCAGCGCGAAGATGCCGACTATGACAACAAGTATTTTAAGTCGCCTGCTGTACATTGTGCGCGTAGATTACCCCTATAACCTGCCGCCTGCAAGATGGCGTGTAACGGAAACGCTGGGGTCAGCGGCGGCGATGCGGGCCGGTTTTTATGCGCATAAACCATCGCAGGGGCGCAAACAGGAACGGTCCAACCACGGCGGTATATACCGCCGTTCCAGCCAGCACGGCCGGTGAACTGGCCGCGGCAGTACGGCTGACCACGAGCGTCACAAGATACGCCAGCACACCGACAAGAATGGAACATACGAACATTGCTATTGCCTGGTAGAGCGGCTTGCGAATCGAGATGAATCGATGCAGGTACGCCAGGGCGGTACCGACCAGGCCGAAGCCAATCATCCGCGGCCCCATAGGCGAGCCGATGATAACAATGTCCGCCGCGAGGCCCGTCACAAAAACAGCGATTATCGCGTCCGTGCCATCGTAATAAACGGCGAAAAAAACCAGCAGTATCAGCAGCAGGTCAGGCCTGAGACCGAGGGCTGTTATGGATATGATATCGAGAAGCCCGCCCGCCTGCAGGACGGCTGCGACAATCAGCACAGCGGCGAATCGCAACCAGTGCATCTCAGGCACTCCTTTGGGCCGCAAACAGGGACGGCAGCACGACACGATGCAGGCGGCAAACGATAAAGGATGATTGATAATCGTTCATCGTTTGTCGTTGGTCGCCGGGTTCATCACGATAACGGCCACGCCTGCAAGCTTGCCTGTTTCGCAGGCGGGTCTGACGGTTATGTCCCACAGGGTCGCGTTGTCATCGTGACGCCGGCACTCCTTAACGACGCCGATGACCATCGGTGCATCAAGCAGGCCGGGCTTTTTATTTGCGATGACCGTATCGCCGGAGGCGATTTTGTACCTGGCGGGCACGAGTTTTATTTTCGCAATACCGCTTCCGCCGCCCTGCATCACCATATCGACGTCAAGCCCCTTTATCCTCACGGGTATTACAAACGACGAATCGGTAATCGTCCTGACGGTTGCCGTCCGGGCGGATACGTCGGAAACAGCGCCTATTACGCTGTTGTCGCCGAGCACGAATTGCCCTTTGGCCAGCCCATCGTCGCTGCCGCGGTTTATAACAAGCTCACAGCGCTGACCCTCGGTTGCGCCGGTAATGATGTCGGCAGGTATCAGCTTTGCGCCGGAAAGCGCGTGCAGGCGCTGCCGCAGCCCCGAAAGCTTCTCAATCTCCTGTTGTTTCTGGCGGATTTCTTCTTCAAGGTTTGTGATGTAGTTTTGATACTGAATTTGCCTGCGCTCGGCGTCTCCGCCTGTTGACAGTTGCGTCTGCACGGAGAGAGGCAGGTTTCGCCCGACGCTTAGCGGGTAGCGGAACAGCCGGGCAAATGCGAATTGAAATTTGTTGGTCAGGGCGTCAGGGGCAAGCAGAAGGATAAACCCGGCCAGCACAAACCAGGTGAACAGCATCCTTTCGGAGATTCTTGTGCGCTTCCGTGCCATAACCATTTACCCGTTAAGGGCAACCGACAAACGATAATCTATAATCGCTCATCGTCAATTGTTCGTCGTTCCCCGACGACTTCACCACCCATATTCGCTGTGGTCCATTGTATCTTTCCAGCGTTCGAGGTTCTCAAGATAAACGCTCGTGCCGCGGGCGACCGCGCTTAACGGGTCCTCGACGCGCTCGACCTTGAGGCCCGTCGCGTTGGCCAGCACCGTATCCATCCCGCGAAGCAGTGAGCCGCCGCCGCAGATGTGAATACCGTTGTCTATCAGGTCAGCGGCAAGCTCGGGCTGGGCTTTTTCGATGGTCCTGGTGACGGCGTCGATTATGGCGGCTATCGGCTCGCGCAACGCCTCACGAATCTCTTCGCTGGTTATTACGATTTTGCGGGGAAGGCCGGTTATGGTGTCTCTGCCGGCAATCTCCATAGTCAGCTCCTCATCAAGCGGGGCGGCTGAGCCGATTTGAATCTTGACCTTTTCCGCGCGCGGCTCGCCGACAAGCAGGTTATACGTGCGCTTGAGATGATTGACGATGGCCTCATCCATATCATCGCCGCCCACGCGGATTGACTCACAGGCGGCGATATCTGCCAAGCTCATAATGGCTACCTCTGTCGTGCCTCCGCCTATATCGCAAATCATCGAGGCGGTCGGGTCGGTAATGGGCAGACCGGCGCCGATTCCGGCCGCCATCGGCTCATCAACCAGATAGACCTTGCGTGCGCCGGCGCGCTCTGCACTGTCAATAACGGCGCGGCGCTCAACGGCTGTTATGCCGCTGGGGACAGCTATGACCACGCGAGGCCTGACCAACCCGCCTCTGCCGTGCACCTTGCGGATGAAGTAGCTGAGCATTGCCTCGGTGATTTCAAAGTCGCTGATTACGCCGTCTTTGAGCGGCCTTATGGCGCTGATTGAGCCGGGGGTCTTGCCTAACATCTCATGTGCGACAAGGCCGACCGCCTCCCCGTTATTCAGGACGGTATTGGTTCCTTTGAGGACGGCGACTACGGAGGGTTCATTAAGGACGATTCCTTTGCCGCGAACACAAACCAGCGTGTTACAGGTACCGAGGTCGATACCCATATCTATACTGAACCAGCCTAAAATCGTGTCCAACAGCACTTGCGACTCCCTTCTCGGTCGTCATATAAATCGTCCCGGACATTTTAGTGTGCTGCGGGAGTA
>CAYGVZ010000024.1:0-17070 GCA_964353475.1 uncultured Pirellulales bacterium
CAGGCCGCGACGACCTTTACAAACAGGTGCCGGTCGTTCCATATTTTCTACGGGTGAGCTTCTTTTGGAATACGAAACCGGGGACTCGTTTTCAGCTCAAAAAAATAGATTCCATTCCCTCGAATGGATTCTAATGAATTCTATGGATTCTATGGACTGCAAACCGCATTTTTCGTTGCAAAAACCACAGGGGCGGTTAGGCGACCGCCTCTGACCTTCGTTTTGACCATTTCTCATCCTCATTATTAGCCGAAAAATGCATCCCAATCCTCGTTTCCAGCCCAAAAACCACAGGGGCGGCCCTTAGGGCCGCCCCTGACCATTTAACAACCGCTTCTGCCATCTGGGAACCGCCCCTGACCCCCACCACCCACGTTCTTTGCGCAAAAACGCGGATTTGCGCCTACCCTCCCCCGAAACCACCGGATTCTAATGGATTCTATTGGTTCGACTCCGCTCACCGCAGGTTTTTCAGCGTAATAACGCAGTTTTCGCTGACCTGCGGGGGCAAATCGGTTATCATTCATCAGCAATGTGAAACGCGGAACTGTTGGCAAGGGACTCTAAACGATGAGTATGGTTGTCTTAGCGGTTGTGCTGACTGTCGGGGCGTTTGTGCTTTCGGCTGTGCTGACGGCGATTGTCGGACGCTTAGCGATTGCGGCAAATTTTGTCGCCCGGCCGACGGAAGACCGGTATCACCGCACCATTATCCCATTAGGCGGGGGTATCGCCATATTCATAACGCTGATGGTCTTTTTGGCCTCGGCCATATTCGTTGTCAAGTTCTTAGTTGTCCCCGGGCGATTACCCTGGCTTAGCGAGTCAGTAACGATTCACACGACCGGGTTTTTAGGCAAAATCAACCAGCTTGCAGTCGTCCTGCTTTGTATTGCCGCACTGTTCGGATTGGGATTGTGGGACGATGCGCGTCGCTTAGGCCCATTTTTCAAATTAGTCGTCCAGTTTGCCGTTGCAATCGTCGCCGCGGGGTTTGCCGATATTCGCGTGGAGTTTTTCATCCAGAACAAACTGGCAACCTCGGCCCTGTCGGCTTTCTGGATTGTACTGATTGTCAACGCGTTCAACTTTTTAGATAATATGGATGGCGCGGCAGCCGGTATGGCCGTCATCATCAGCGCGATTCTTTTTACCGCCGCTACCCTGAGCGGGCAGGTTTTTGTAGGCGGATTAGCTCTTGTGTTCATAGGCGCCCTGTCGGGTTTTCTTGTTTTCAACTTCCCGCCTGCGAAGATTTTTATGGGTGACGCCGGCTCGCTGCCGGTGGGTTTTGTGCTTGCCCTTTTGACGCTCAAGACCACTTACTATCAGCAGGAGCAGGCCGGCCCGTGGTATCCCGTCCTTATCCCGTTAATCGCTATGGCTGTGCCGCTTTATGATTTTCTCAGTGTGACATTTCTTCGCATCAGGCAGGGCAAGAGTCCCTTTGTGGGTGACACACAGCATTTCTCGCATCGGCTCAAGTGGCACGGGCTGACGGATACGCAGACGGTGCTGACGCTCTACCTGGCGACGCTGTGCACCGGCCTTGGCGCAACGTTCCTTTACCAGGTGAATCTGGCAGGCGCCATTGCCATCTTCGTCCAGGCGGTTATGATACTGGCAATCATAGCCATCTTTGAGACGACGGTGAGAAATGACAAGAGACCCGATTAGGCGAGGCGTTTCCAAGGGCCGGTCGCTGATTGCTCTGGAGTATGTGTTGCTTGTGGTTTGCCTTGCGGCGATAGGCCTTCGCGTAACGCTTACCGAGGCGCCTGCTCCGCAGACGGTGTCGTTCCAGAACCAGCCGGCTGATTTGATATTCACGTTGTCCATATCGGGTATTCTCATTCTCGGTTTCGTCCTTTGGATTGTCTGGTCGCTGCTCGCGGGAAAACTGATTTATCGCTCCACCGCGATGGAGCTTGGGTTTGCAGTGCTCGTGGTTGCGGCTGTTGTTGCGACCGTTTTCGCGCCGAACAAACGGGCGGCTGTTACCAGCGCCGTAACGCTGCTGGGGCCGATTGTGATGGCGGCGCTGTTGGTGCAGATTCTCGATTCGGATGCGAAAATAAAGATAGTTCTGGTTTGCCTTGCGTCTCTCGGTGTCGTCTGTGCGTGGCAGTCCGCCGAGCAGTACTTTTTGAGCAACCAGGTAATGCTCGATGAATACGAGCGCAACCCCAACGCGATACTTCAGCCGTTAGGCATCCAGCAGGGCACGCTCAACCAGATGCTGCTTGAGCATCGGCTGCGCTCAAAAGACGTGCGAGGGTTTTTCACAACGAGCAACTCAGCCGGCTCATTTGCAATCCTGGCGTCTTTTGCCGCTATTGCAGTCCTGGCCGAACGGCTGAAGGCAAGGCATACGCTCCCTGTTTCTGCCGCTGTTTTCGCCTTGTTTGTAGTAGCGGTCAATCTGTTCGCCCTTTTCATCACGCGCAGCAAGGGGGCAATCGCAGCATTTGGCATAGCGGCGGCGATGTTTTTTGTGTTTCTCCGCTGGGGCGGCTACTTAGCGGCGCACAAGAAGTCGATACTCCTTGTCTGTATTGTGTTTTGCTTAGTTGTCGGCGGCGCTGCTATTCGGTATGGCCTGGTTCATAACCGGCTGCCGGGCGGCAATTCTATGCTGGTCAGGTGGCAATACTGGCTTGCGTCTGCGAAGATGCTTGCCGGACACGCCTTGACCGGCGTCGGCCCCGGTAATTTCCAGTATTTCTATCAGCAGTACAAAATACCTTCGGCGCCGGAGACCGTTTCAGACCCGCATTGCCTGCCCCTGAGTGTTCTTACTCAATACGGTCCTCTGGGTCTGGCGGGTTTCATTCTGCTTATTCTGCTGCCCTTGCGGCGGCTAAATCCTGCGGCGGATACGGGCATAACCGGGACAACAGGATTTGCGAAGCCGGCGGCAGTTGCAGTGGTTGTGATTTGCGCAGCAATGGTTGCAGTGCGGCCGCTAATCCTGCCAGAAAGCACCGCCAAGACATTCGATGAAAAGCTGTACATTGTTTTCACTACATATATCGCGCCGGCAGTTGCGTTTGCCGTTGGTTTCTGGCTTTTGTCCCGGCTTCGTTCAAATACGGCAGGCCAACAGGATGGCTGCGGCGTGCAAAATACGAATGTAACCGTCGCCGCCCTTGCCGCCGCTGTCATCGCGGTCCTTGTTCACAACCTTATTGATTACGCCGTCCTTGAGCCGGGCGTGCTTATGGTCTTCTGTGCGATGTTTGCCTGCCTGATTGCACTGAGCAGCCGGAATAGTGCTGCGCCGTCTGTCACCGTTGTCCCTGTGTTCGCCCGGATTACTGCGATGGTTGCCGGGGCGGTTCTGGTCTGGGCATATCTGAATTATGCACTCATTGCGACGGCGAAAAGCACAACGAAGATAGCAGCAGCGAGGCAGGCGATGAACTTCGGGCAGTTCGAGCTTGCGCATAATTTGCTCGATGCAGCCGCAGTTGATGACCCGCTTGGCGCAGAGTCGGCGGGGCTGAACGGCCGATTGTATCTTCACCATTACACCTACGGCGGCGCGGGGCGGCTTGACCTGCTCGTCGCGGCGGAACAGTCGCTGTTTCTGGCTGTCGAGCGGAATCCCGCCGATTATAAAAACTTCGACCGGCTGGCGGAGGTGTACGACGCTCTTGCCAAGGCAAGCCCGGCCGGTCGAGCAGATTACCTGCAGAAGGCCCTGGCCTGCGCGGAAGACGCGGTGGAGCTTTATCCCGGCTCAGCAGAACTGCAATTTTCGCTGGCGCAGATTGCCGAAGAGATTGGCGATGGTGCAACGGCGATTGAACACTACAGAGCGGTTGTGCAGATAGAAGAAGGGTTCCGCGAGCAATTTCGTCAGATGTACCCTGGCCGGGAGGTCTTCAGCCGGCTGGGCCAGCAGAAATACGAGCAGGCCAAAGAACGAATTGAATTGCTTTCTGCAAAGGGTACGCAGTAGAGACGTTCCCCCCTGGTGATTGCTGACCTGCTACGACATCTTGGCCATTAGTTCCGGCGGTATGTCGAAGTTGGCATAAGAGTTCTGCACGTCCTCGTGGTCCTCGAATTCGTCCATCAGGGCGATTATCTTTCTTGCGCTCTCTGCATCCGAAATGGTGATGGTGCTCGCCGGAACCATTGACACCTCTGCTGACTCTATCGGTATGGCTTTGGCCTCCAGCGTTTTCTTCAATTGCTCGAATGAGGCGGGGTCGCAGGTTATCTCATAGAATTCCGGGGTGTTGTTCATATCTTCAGCGCCCGCGGACAGGGCCAGCTCCATAAGTTCATCCTCATTGGCCTTGTCGGTGCGAACGGTAATAAGGCCCTTCTTGTGGAACATCCAGCCGACGCACCCTGTCCCGCCGAGGGCTGCGCCGTGACGTTCGAAGATTTTCTTTATTTCCGCGACGGTCCGGGTGCGATTGTCCGTCAGGACCTCGACCATAACCGCGACTCCCTTTGGCCCATATCCCTCATAGAGTATCTGCTCGAAGTTTACCCCTTCTGTCCCGCCGGTTGCCTTCTTTACCGCCTTTTCTATCGTGTCTCTGGGCATATTGGCGGCCTTGGCCTTGTCAATGGCGTATCGAAGGGACAGGTTGGTATCCGGGTCGCCGCCGCCGGCGCGGGCGGCGACTATTATCATTCGCGCGACCTTGCTCCAGACCTTGCCCCGCTTGGCGTCCGCCGACGCCTTCTTATGCTTTATGCTTGACCAGTGCGAATGTCCAGACATAACGGCTCCTGCATTCTTGAGCTTATCTCGATAACACCGATATTCTTACACGTCGTGTAATTATACCCGCCAGGGCCGGAAATCATAAACTCTTTTTTGAAGGGTTCGCTCTGCTCGCGGGCGATCTATGGCTGGGGTGTTTTTGACATTCGCCCCCGCTAGGCAGCATAGTATGTGGATGATAGGGCAGCGGGATTTTGTTGGCCCGCGTGGACATAAACCGGCGTAAGTCGGTTCCCTCTATTCCCATCCCCGACTTCTCCGCTCACGCTTGACCCCCACGCCCAATTGTTCTTTGTGACTATGAGCGTATGGTATTCCCCGCCGCAGACCTTGATAACATTTGCATCTTTGGGAATGGCTACGACAATATGAGAAGTTGCTGCAAAGAGAATGATTGCTGTAAGTACGGTTATCTTTCGGTATGACATTTTTGTTCCTCCTTAAACAGGATGTTTGAGTAAGAGTTAGTGTTTAACTGTTCTTTTTGCAAAGAGTCCTATTGTGGCCAAACCAATGAGCAAGAATGTCGTCGGTTCCGGCACAGCCGAAGTTACGTGCCCTTGGACCAAGAAGAATGCGTCATAGTGGCCCTCAATTCGGAGAACATTCGTGTGCCAATGCTCCAAGACGGGCGGCTCTGAGGTTAACAGGTCGCTATCAAGAGCGGTGCTACTGGTGTCGGTGAGTTGCCAAGAAATGAACTCGACACGAAGCTGATTTGCTATCTCGAGGTTACTATAGCTTGCAAAAGCGTATATGTCCTCCGGAGGTTCAGTTACATTATTTCTCAGTGCTAAATTGAAACGAACATCCTCTGATTTCGTGGCAAACTCCATTCCCCCTGCGGAAAGAAAAACGCCCCCAGGCGGCGAATAGTGCCAGTAGTTGCCTTGAATGGGATCAAGGGGATTGGAGTCCGGGGTAGCTGTATCGTAAATATAGTACCCTGTGATGGGGTCGCCGACGTTGATTTTGCCTTCGAGGTAATTGCCATAGTCGTGGACAGTATCCACCACACCTTCGATGTAAATCGTTACAAGCGTGGCGCTGGCTGGCCGTACTGCTCCGAGCAGCAGACACAGAATCGCCAGTGGTATGGTTAGTGTGACTTTCATAATAGTACCCTTTCAAGAAAAAGATTAATGACATGAGCCGTGCCCTCTGTGAGCAGCCCTCCCAATCCCCGCCAAGACAGAGTTTTTGACTGGGCGACCAGCAGTATGTACGGCGACCCGCTTGCTCCCACTGCCCCCATTCTTGATTCTCGCATAATCTCATCCCTTCAAAATATCCGCAATATACTCGCATTATACCATAATTTGTGCCGCAAAAACGGAGAATCTCCTGGCTTGGTACCGAGACGAGAGGTTGCCCCCGCGTCCCCTGTGGACAGCAGCGGGGGATGCCTACGAGAGAGAGAGAGAGAGAGAGAGAGAGTCAGCACTCCGCCACACAAAAGGCGCGTGGCAGACAGCTACGGAACGGGCTATGTCCGGGTGCGACATTCTCCTGACCCTTAATTAGGTTCTTTATCTTGTCGAACCTTTATTATAATTCTACCCCTACGCACCCAAATTGTCAGATGAACCCGCCGGCCAATTTTGCTGGTAATACTCCATCGCGTTTTAGCCCGCCGGCCTGTGTGAGCCCCTACAGATGGTCAATTGAGGGGGTATTTCACTTGCGGGGTGAACGTGGAATCTGACGCGGCTGAACGCGGAATCGTGAGGCGGTCAGTTGAGCGAGGCGGGGCTTGTCAGGCAAGAGGCGTAATGTTCTATCCGTCGCTCGTTAAGGAGGTGGACACTCTCTGTGAGCTTCGCAATCAAATCAAACTGATTCAGGACAATCTCAATCAGGTCGATATTCGCCAGCGCCGACTCGGGGCTGTAGTGAGGCAGAATGATTATCATATAGCCGCAGACGGTATTGTCTGTTGCGACCTGTGAGGCAACCAATGTGCAATCGCGCGCAGGGGTGATGATGGGTTCATCGCCGTCATCGACTTTTGCGCAAAGCTCTTTCAAGAAGGCCTCGGTCAGTTTCAAGGCGGCGAATCGCTTGGAATCGCTTGGCCAGCAGTGGCCGTCGCGGTCCATCAGGACCAGGACAGGTCCCTCATCCGGCAGCAGTTCAAAAAGCCGGCGGCAAAACTGGTCATTTAAAGAAAACGGCGACACAGACGCTGAACTGCTAATATTCATATACTTGCTCCGCACAAAATTACCTGTGGGCTGGTTCAAACGGCGAAAGCCACCTAACCGGTAGTGAACTCGGAATTAGGGGGTACGAACTTGGGTACAAAGCGGATATGGGCGCTCGGCGGGACGAGAAAGAGGCCGTCGGCGAAAAGGCGGCAACTTTATAGGACGCGCCGACAGTCAGGCACAGGGCGCGGTTCGCGGCGTCAATTGGAAAGCATTGACTTGAAGCTGGACATCGGGAAACGCCTGCCCGGGCAGTCGGTCTGATGTCCGCCCGGGGTGGTGCCGTGGCCGAAGATTCGGCTTTTCGGAATGTCGTAGCGGTTTTGCAGGAACTGGACAAGACGGGCAAGGGCCTGTATCTGCCGGTTGCTGGGCGATGAGCGGTTGAGGTCGCCTACGAGACAGATTCCTATGCCGTCGATGTTGGCCCAGTTGCCGGGCGTACCGCCGGTATGAGCGCCCGGGATTTGGTTTCGCCAGCGGAATGTCACTTCAATCTCGCCATCGCCGCTGTCGGTGCCGTTGCCGATGACAAAATCATAGCCGATGCCCTCCCAGCCGTTTTCCTCCCTGTGCCACTTGTCGAAAATCGCGGCGTTGCCGTTCCTGGTAGCTGAATGGTGAATGATAATGGCAGACCAGTCCTTTTCAAGATGCCCCGGCGGATACCAGTCGCGGGACGCATAGCTCGGCACGGCGGGCTGAACCCTGGGCGGCTGGACGGGCGTCGGCTGAGAAGGCAAAGGCCGCGCCGGCGGCGAGGTACGGTAGTCATAGATAATCTCAGGCATCGGCTCTTCCTGTGCACAACCGGCAAGTGCCACCAGGAAACCGATGAGGAAAAGCGTTTTTCCACTCATAGAAAAGAAATCACCCAAGTCGTTACATATCAATAGGTAGTATCGTCTATGCATCGAGGTGGGCTTGAGCCCGCGGAACGTGCGGCTTGACCTTGTATCTGACCATTCGCAAACTGTTGCCTCGCTGGTTGTATTCCACGATGTCCATATATGACTTTATCAGCAGGAGGCCCCTGCCCGCGGGTTTGAAGAGGTTATCGCCATATCGTGGGTCAGGTATGACCGTCGGGTCGAAGCCGTGGCCCTCGTCGGTCATACATATTTCGATTTTATCCGGCCCGACCGCGTAGTCGATCTTAACCGCCTTGGTCGGCTCCATCTTGTTGCCGTGCTTTATCGCATTTACGAACGCTTCCTCAAGTGCAAGGTGAACCGCAAAGAGGTCTTCCTCGGCAAAGTCATTTGCCTGCAGGTTGACAAGGACCTGTTTGCAGACGTCCACAATGGCCGTCGGTTTACTCGGAATAACAAATGACCTGCTCATGGGCGCCTTAGACACCATACGTCCACACCATTCATAAAGCCCTTCAAACCGCCCACCAGGTATTGCGTCCCGCACGCTGCCGCTGCCGCTCGTCAGCGACCCTGCTGAAAACTCAAAACAGGCGGTCAGCCCTTGGCTGATATGCTGGCCACCGCCGCTTTGCGGTCAGGGTAAATATCGAAGATATTGGTCAACCTGGTTATCTTGAACACCTCATAAATACGAGGCGCAATATTGCAAAGTCGCAGTTGTCCATCCCGTTCGTAAACCTTTTTACTGACTCTGATTAGCAGACCGAGTACGGCGGATGACAGAAAGCGAACGTTGGCAAAATCCAGCACCAGGTTCATCTTATCTGCCTGTTCGACCACGCCCATCAGGGATTCCTGCAGGTCCTGGATGTCTCTTTCTTCCAGGATTCTCTCGTTTGAAAAGGTAACCACCGTCGCGTCGCCGGCATATTCAACACAAATCTTCGGCTTAATAGGCGCCATACCCATACTCCCGAAAAGAGTCGTCTTTACCCGCCAGATAATACGTCAAGACGGACAAAATAGCAAGTTTTGGCCGGGACGGCAAAGAATATTACATTTTTTCCATCTTTTTGCAAGAGGACCTGGAATCAGAAGATATTTTACAAAACTTGTAAATTTTATGTGGTTTTCGGAAAAAACTTCTTGCGTTGCGTCCGGCGATAAGGATAATTGCATACCATACTCGGCCACACCGGTATCCGCACCACACGGAGTTTGTGAGTAAAGACGTGCGTGTCAGCACGATGAATCAGAAACATTAACCAGAAACGTTTTTTTGTAAGGAGGTCATAATGAGAATCAGCAGATCCACAGGGTACGGGCTCTTGGCCGCGGGTTACATCGCCAAGAATCAGAAGGAGGGTATCATTCTCTCGCAGAGTATTTCCAACGAGTACGGCATACCGCTCGAATACCTGCTCAAGATACTGCAGCAGATGGTCAGGGCGAACATCCTGCGAAGCAAGCGCGGCCCTCGCGGCGGCTTTGTCCTTGCCAGGCCGGCCAACAAGGTCACGATGCTCGAAATAATCGAAGCGGTGGATGGCCCATTTGTAAGCCAGCTTAACCTTGACGAACTCACAAAGAGAGAGAAATTCAGCCACAAGGCGGAGAAAGCGTACGCACAGGGCGTCTCCGCGGCAAAGGCCGTTTTCGACAGGATCAAGTTGTCCGATTTGATGGCCTAAGGTAAAGACCTTCAGGTCAATTGTTCAGGCAGTTAACCGCAGGGGTCGCCCGTGCGAGCGAGGGGGCAAGCTGGGTGGCCCCTGCGGGATTTTTTCAGTACGGGTGTCCCCGTGAGCCGCAGGGTGGCAAGGTTATGCACATTCGCCGATTCCAGCAGATAATCTCGAAAAAATACGAAAAGAGAGACAGACAAAGAGGCGTCCCAAAAACATTCCTGTGGTTTGTGGAAGAGGTTGGGGAGCTTGCAACAGCACTGGCAGGCGACGACCACAAAAACAAGCAGGAGGAATTTGCGGATGTTTTTGCCTGGCTTTGTACCCTTGCGAACATAAGCGACGTTGATTTGGAAAAGGCGTGCAAAAAGTACACGGGCAACAAGGTCAAGGGCTTCAAGCCGAAATAGCACGCCGGCACAAACTACTGCCGCGTGTTCGGGATGGCCGTCAAGGAAATGATTGTGTGACTTTCCGCGATTGACAATCTTATCAAGGACACATCGAGCCAGGCGATCCAAAATATGAACAGCATCTTCTGCCTCGGTGAACCCTCGGCCTAAAATAATTGCCACAGAGCGGCTGTGTATTGGGCCTAAGCTTTCTGCCCTTGCGTCTTGATAATCCGGGCCAGTGATCTTAACGCCTGATTTACCGATGACGGCGTTCTGAATACCTTGGCTACATCCGGCGCCAGCAGGACGATGTTAGTCCCTTCCTTGTACCTTCGGGCGTATTTGCCTCTTGTTCCTCTACTGAAATCGTATTCTTTCGTCATATTTTTAACGACACAACGGATTCTATTATCCCTATTAATAGATATCGAAAGCCGTACAGATTGTACAATCCCGTGGCAGAGAGGGCAAATCGAAATCGTCTTCGGTTTTTTTGCAGTGGAGTGTGTTTCACAGTTGGGGTAGAATTTAACGGTGAGAATCTGTGCCGAGTAATATGATGGAATCATCAGAATGCGTCCTGGAATGCTGAAAATAGCGACCTGCCAGTTTGCGGTGAGCAGGTCAATAAGCCGCAACGCGAGGCAGATATGCGATTTTCTTCGCAAGGCCAAAAAGAGCGGGGCTGATATTGTTCATTTCCCCGAATGCGCATTGAGCGGCTATATCGGGTTTGATTTTCCTAACTTCGACGGTTTCGACTGGGAGCTTCTCAAAAAAGAAACGCTTGGAATAATGGCGATGGCGGGAAAGTTGAAACTGTGGGTCGTGTTGGGCAGTGTCCACCCATTGACGCCGCCGAATAAGCCGCATAATTGTCTCTGTCTGATTGGCCCGGACGGCAAAATCCACGACCGCTATGATAAACGTTTTTGTGTGAAGGGTGAGCTGCGGCGATTTACGCCGGGTAATCGCTTTGTCTTTTTCGCAATTGACGGCGTAAAGTGTTCGCTGCTGATTTGTTTTGATTTGCGCTTTCCAGAACTATACAGGCAGTTGTACACGCAGGGTGTCAATTGCGTATTTCAGTCCTTCTATAATGCCCGTCAAAAAGGTCCCAGCGTGCATACGCACATAATGCGCCAGACGATGCAGTGCCACGCGGCCACGAACCATTTCTGGATGAGTATGTCAAATGCCAGCGGATATTACTCGCCGTACCCATCCTGTTTCATTCAGCCGGATGGCGTGATTATCAGGCAGTTGAAACAAAACAAGGCGGGCATAATGGTCAACACTGTTGACTTGAACCGCAAATTCTACGACCCTATGGCCGGTTTTCGCGAGTTGGCGATGGCCGGTAAGCTCAATAATTCGCGATGACTAAGACACTATTAACCGGGCAATACTTTAGGTAAGGTATTTGAATTGAGAGGATTGGGAATGACGGACAACCAAAGCGTTACTGCCCCGAAGGGGTTTCTGGCGGCGGGGGTGAAGTGCGGAATCAAGAAGTCGGGTAATCACGACCTGGGGTTGATTGTCTGCCCGGCTGGCGCGAAGGCAGCGGCGGTGTTCACGACGAACAAAATCACATCGGCTGCGGTGCAGGTAAGCAAAAAACACGTTACAAGCCCCGTCATTTATGCAGTTGTCGTCAATTCCGGCAACGCCAACGCCTGCACGGGCAAACTCGGAATCAGAAACGCTGTCCGAATGTGTACTGAGACGGCGAGGCGTGTTGAAGCCGACCCGCACAAGGTGCTTGTTGCATCTACTGGCATTATTGGCGAGCAGTTGCCGATGAAGAACGTCATAACCGGTATTAGGAAAGCAGCAGCGGGGCTGGCGGATACCGAATCGGCGGGGATGAATTTTACAAGAGCGATTATGACAACCGACACTAAGCCCAAAATGGCCTGCCGGCGAATTGACATATCGGGCAAGCGAGTTACCATAGCGGGGACCACCAAAGGCGCCGGTATGATTGGGCCGAACATGGCTACGACTCTCTGCTTCATTACTACCGATGCTGCGATAGCAAAACCGATGCTTGCACGGGCGTTGAAGGATGCCATAGGCAATTCACTCAACAAACTTACCGTTGACGGCCACCAGAGCACAAACGATACCGCCATCATTCTCGCATCGGGTCTGGCAGGCAATCGGCCAATAGCAAATCAATCAGCGGCGTACAGAAAATTCGCAAATGCGCTGACAGAGGTATGCGATTGTCTGGCAAGGCAGATGGCGCACGATGCCGAGGGGGCGACCCGCATTTTCAAGGTTGTGATTACGGGGGCGGGCTCAAAGGCCGATGCTGCAAAAGCCGCACGGGCCGTGGCCAACTATGACCTTGTGAAATGTGCCGTCAATGGCGGCGACCCCAACTGGGGAAGAATAATCTGCGCGGTTGGTTCTTCCGGCGTCAAACTCAATCCAAAGATGTTGGCGTGCAAATTGGATGGCCTGTTTGTCTTTAGGAACGGCGCACCAACACATTTCGACCGCAAAAAAGCAAGCAGGATTGTCTCTCAGCCGGAACATACCATAACGGTTGATTTAGGTGTCGGCAAACACAGCGACTTCTGCTACGGCTGCGACCTCAGCAAGGGCTACGTTACAATCAACGCCGACTATCACACGTGAAAAAGGGGTAGCTATTTTCCGATTTCGTAGAGGAATTCGGGGGCGAAGTCGGCGTTGTTCGGCCAGACAATTGTGTCAATGTCGGGATTGACCGTAACCTTGCGGAAAAAGTCGGGATTTTTTAACGGCTCAAAAATCGGGCCATCGAGGTACGGCTGTAAATCCACCACCTTTGTGGAATTGTCCTCAAACTTGAGCTTGAGTGTGTAACCGTCCAAATAAGTTACGCCAGTAACATAATGCATAATGAAACCTAAATCAAAGGTTCAATACCGTTAAGCTGTTCTTTACGTTTCGCAAGCTCCCAGTTCGCCATAAGCTCGGGTCTGTGCTCAAACGCCCATTCGAGAACAAGGGAAATCACCCTTTTGGGCATATTTCCCTCGATAATTTCAAGGTCTTCAATTGAGAAACTTGCACGATACTCGCCGTATTTGGCATGAAAATGCGGCGGATAGTGCTCTCTATAATACATCGCGATTACAATTCCGAGAAATCTGCATATTTCAGGCATAGCGAAGCCCCTTATCTTATGCCGGCAATGTACCATAGGAACTGCTGGGTTTCAATGCTGAATACCACACCTGAGATGCCGGCATTTTATGAAGGTCATAGCGAGAATTGCGCCGATGAGGTCGGCGATGAGGTCGAGTGCGGTGTTGAGGTAGCCGCCTACGCCGGAGGAAGGGACAGCGGCTGTAACCAGTGCCTCGATGATTTCGTTGAATGCGCCTACGCCTAAGCCGGCCATCACAATCACTATGGACAACGCCACAAAATGCTGAATGTTGTCTCTCAGCAATGGCCGCAACAGGTCGAACATCAGCAGTGTCGCCGCGGCGAATCCAAATATATGAACAACCTGGTCATATCGCAGGATTGGGTACTTCTGTGAGAGGGGGAGCAGGATTATATCGTAAAGCCGGACGCTGTTTATGTAAAGGCCGCCTCCCGCCATATGCAGAAGCGCCCAGATTGTCAGCCCGGCAAGCGTTGTCATAGAGTAGAAAACTTTGAAAAGTGTCAGGCATATCACAGCCAGGCATACCACGATTACGGCGACGTAAATCACAAACTCATAATTCCCGCGAGCCAGGAACAACGCCCCAAAGCCCGCCAAAAGCGCAAGGTTTATGATAAACAGCACGATATGCAGTGGTCGGATTCTGTCGTCCATTTGGCCGAGATTGTAATGCGGCGCATCCCGGCCGGTCAAGGATTTGGCGACAACATTCGGACGCAGCCTGTCGTCTCAAGTATGTCCTGAAAACTCTTGCAAAGCCGTATCCTTTGGCTATACTGTTGCACTTTCTGTCTGGTAGCCGATACTTACATATAAGATTATGGTCTGATTTGAAGGAGCAAAAACGTGAAGATATTGAGCAGGGTTAGTGTATTGGCAACGGCGATTTGCGCCTGTGCGTCAGCGGCTGTCGCGCAGGAATTGCCTGCGGCTGGTGCGGCCGCGCCCGAGGCGGGTATTCCGCTGCTGTGGTGGGTTGCCCCAATCGGTTCATTGGCCGGCCTGGTTGTGGCCTGGTACTTCTACAAGGCGATGATGACCGCCCCCAAGGGCAGCGAGAAAATGGAGGCCATCGCCTCTTACGTCCGCGAAGGCGCCTACGCCTATCTGTTTCGTCAGTACAAGGTCGTAGCTCTCGTGTTCCTCGTTTTGTTTCTCATCTTTGCAGGTCTGGCATATATGGGTATTCAAAACCCGTTTGTGCCTGTTGCATTTGTCACCGCCGGCTTCTTTAGCGCGCTGTCGGGCTTCTTGGGAATGAAGACGGCGACGCAGGCATCGAGCAGAACCGCTCAGGGCGCAATCCACAGTTTGAACAGGGCGCTTCAGGTTGCATTCCGCTCGGGTGCCGTGATGGGCCTGTTGGTGGTCAGCTTCGGCCTTCTCAATATAGCAATCTGGTACTGGCTCCTTGACCGGCTGGTCTATACGCCTGAGCATATGGCCAACGGCCTGAGGTGGCTTGGCCTTTGGCTTGTCAGGCCGGGAATGGACCCTGCCCATAAACTAACGGAAATCACGACCACGATGATTACATTCGGTATGGGCGCTTCGACTCAGGCGCTCTTTGCCCGTGTCGGCGGCGGCATCTTCACAAAGGCCGCGGATGTCGGCGCCGACCTGGTCGGCAAGGTCGAGGCAGGCATCCCTGAAGATGACCCGCGTAACCCGGCAACAATCGCCGACAACGTCGGCGACAACGTCGGCGATATTGCGGGTATGGGCGCCGACCTGTTTGAAAGCTATGTCGGCTCAATCCTCGCAGCCGCAGCCCTCGGCGCCGCACTATCAGCGCAGGTGCTGGCTGCAAGAGGAATGGACCCGCTTAAGGCCGTGCTTGCTCCCTTCGTTGTGGCGGGCATTGGCACGGTACTTTCAATCATCGGCATATTCCTTGTCCGCTGCAAAGAGGACGCATCTCAAAAGAACCTGCTGCGAGCGCTTCTTACGGGGACATTGACAAGCTCAATCCTCGTGGTTGTCGCGTGCGCGATTCTTGCTGCGACCGGCTGGATAACCTGGGGCATCTTCGGTGCCGTAGTGGCTGGTCTTGTAGCAGGCGTGCTGATTGGCCAGTTCACAGAATATTATACCTCTGACGAATACAGGCCGACCCGTGAGATAGCAGAACAGGCGCAGATGGGTACCGGCACCGTGCTAATTACCGGTTTTGCCAACGGGATGATGTCGTCTGCTCTGCCGGTTTTTACAATTGCTGTTTGCATCATCGCCGCTTACGCCTTCGCGGGCGGTTTCACCGATATAGCGATGGGCCTCTACGGCATTGGCTTTGCCGCGGTCGGTATGCTCGCCACGTTGGGCGTCACGTTATCAACGGACACCTACGGCCCCATCGCCGACAACGCCGGCGGCAATGCCGAAATGTCAGGCCTCGGCCCTGAGATTCGCAAGAAGACCGATGCCCTCGACTCCCTCGGCAACACAACTGCTGCTACGGGCAAGGGCTTCGCAATCGGTTCAGCCGCTCTGACTGCTTTGGCGCTTATCGCAGCAAATATCGAAGAAATAAAAATCTGGATTGGACGACTCGCCGCTGAAAGCCCCACTGGGGTTTACACCGTTGGGAAAGTCGCCTTCTCATCGCCCGGCAAGGATGTTGCTGGTGCTGTCAATATCGCAACCGCCCACATCACCGACTTCCTTGCTGCTTACGACCTGACGATTATGAATGCGCGGCTCTTGGCAGGCATGTTCATTGGCGCTATGATGGCATTTGTGTTCTGTGCTCTGGCGATGAAGGCCGTCGGCAGAAACGCCGGCAGAATCGTCGAGGAAGTCCGTCGTCAGTTCAGGGAAATGCCCGGTATTATGGAGGGCAAGACCAAGCCCGATTACGCTCGCTGCGTTTCAATCGTTACTGCGGGCGCCCAGAGGGAAATGGTGCTGCCGTCCCTGCTTGCCATAATCGTGCCCGTGGCCGCAGGTATTATTTTGGGCATACCGGGAGTAATGGGGTTGCTCACCGGCGCGATGACCTGCGGCTTTGCCCTGGCGGTAACGCTTAATAATGCAGGCGGCGCCTGGGACAACGCCAAGAAGTATATCGAAAAGGGCAATCTCGGCGGCAAGGGTTCGCCCGCTCACAAGGCGGCCGTGGTCGGCGATACCGTCGGCGACCCATTCAAGGATACCTCCGGCCCCAGTATGAACATCCTGATTAAGCTTATGAGTATGGTGTCGCTGGTCTTCACCGGCGTCATCCTCAAATTCGCACCCGTTATCGAGGGCTGGCTACACTTTACGGCCAAATAAGCGGCCTTGACGTGCTGTGCGCATTCCCGTGAGATTGACTTACACAATCTCAGGATGTATTATAAGGGTGGCTTACAAGGCCACCCTTACTATTTTACTGATACTATAAGGACTGACGTTGGCAAGAAAAAGGGTTAACCGACAGGCGAAGACATTGGCAGTTGCATCGGCTAAAATCGCAAAGGCGCGCCGTTGCGATGATATTGCTATTCTGGACCTGCGCGGTCTCTCCCCTGCTGCCGATTACTTCCTCATCGTAACAGGCACCAGCGACAGACAACGCCGCACCGTGGCAGACGAAATCACCGAGGAGGCGAAAAAACGCGGCAGCTCACTTTTCGGCAAGGCCGGCTATGAGCAGGGCCGCTGGATTCTCCTCGACTTCGTCGATGTCGTCGTTCACATCTTCGATACTGAATACCGCAGCTACTACGACCTTGAACTTCTCTGGGGCGACGCCAGGCGAATCACTGTTGGCTGATTACCATTTTCTTTTTCAGCCGCGCACAACAAATCACGCACGCAGTTGCGCTGCCGTCTTTTCCCAGACCTGCTCAACCGTAATATGACTAATATCGTGCCTCGGCTCATAACTATCCGCGGCGAAGCCCCGCCCCTCGGCCTCAACGGCGACCACGGAACCCGCCCTGCCGTATGGTGCGACCCTTGCAGGATTAGTTGGACCGAAAATCATAACAACGGGGACGCCTGTCGCC
>CAYGVZ010000024.1:17080-17879 GCA_964353475.1 uncultured Pirellulales bacterium
CGCGGCGATGTGCCCCGTCCCCGTATCGTTGCTGATAACTAAGCGCGCGTTCCGCAAAATTGCAGCAAGCTGCGGCAAAGTCGTTTTTCCGGCTAAGTTGACTATGGGGACGCTTGCTGCCGTCGTCAGCGACCGGATATATTCGCTTTCACCGGCGGATCCAACGGCCACAACGTCAAGACCAAACTGCGAGACAATTCTTTCCGCCAGCGCCGCAAATCGCTCTATCGGCCATCGTTTGTTCTCGCGCGCTGCGCCGCCGACAATAACGACGTACCCTTTCGATTTGGCAGAGATGTCACAGAGCAGCGTCTTTGCCGACGCCTCTGCTACCGGATTGGCCGGCAGAACAAATCCGACGTCGCCGCGTACCGCACCTGCAGCGGCGGCTATATCGAGATAATAATCGACAAGATGAATTGTCTTTTGCGTCTGTTTGATTTTGTGCGTATAAAAAATGTGGGCAAATTCACGGCAGGACGCCGGTCCAAACCGCGCCTTGCAGCCCGTAACCCGGGCGATAAATGCAGTCCTGAATAATCCCTGAAAATCAAGCACCAGGTCGAATCGCCTCTGCCGCAGTTCGCTAAGCAGCGAAACAAGTGCGCCAAATGCCCTGGGGTCAAACCACGCCTTGCCCAGCATCCTGCGGTCGAACATTATCAAATCCGTAAGCTGCGGATGACCTTCAAGCAACGGCGCGTACTCGGGACGAACAAGCCAGGATATTCTCGCATCGGGGAAACTTTTTCGCAGAGCCGACAAGGCCGGCAGCGCCAAAGCAATATCACCCAGGGCG
>CAYGVZ010000025.1:0-17724 GCA_964353475.1 uncultured Pirellulales bacterium
AACGCGACCACCAAAGTCGCCGATGAGGTCTTCGAGGAAATCAGACCCTACTTCTGCGACCTGTACGGCAACCCGTCGAGTATGCACACCTTCGGCGGACAGGTCGGGATTAAAATCCGTCACGCACGCGAACAGGCCGCGGCCTTGCTCAGCTGCGACCCTGGCGAAATCATATTTACCGGCTGCGGCACCGAAAGCGACAACGCGGCGATTAAGGGGACGTTAGCGGCCTACCCGAACAAACGCAAAGTAATCACCACTCGCGTCGAGCACCCGGCTGTGCTGAGCGTCTGTCGTGATTTGGAGAACCACGGCTATACGGTCGTCGAAATCAGCGTTGACAGAAAGGGCCGGCTGGACCTGGCCGAGCTTGAGGAGAAAATCGACGATGACACTGCCATTGTCTCAATAATGTACGCCAACAACGAAACCGGCACGATTTTCCCGATTGAGAAAATCGCACGACTGGCAGCAGACCACGGCGTTGTGTTTCATACCGACGCCGTTCAGGCGGTCGGCAAGATTCCTCTCAATTTGTCTAAGAGCAGTATCGACCTGCTCAGCTTGTCCGGCCATAAATTGCACTCGCCAAAGGGCATCGGTATTCTGTACGTGCGCAAGGGTACACGACTGTCGCCGTTTATGTTAGGCGGACATCAGGAAGGCGGACGCAGGGCAGGAACGGAAAATGTCCCCGGCATCATCGGGCTTGGCAAGGCCTGTGAATTGGCCGCGAAGAACATCGAAGAGGAAAACAAGAAGGTCAAACGCCTCCGCGATAAACTTGAAAAAGCAATACTCGAAAAATGCCCCGATTGTATGGTCAATGGCGACACGGAAAACCGCCTGCCCAACACAAGTAACATCAGCTTTGAATTTATCGAGGGCGAGGCAATCCTGCTTATGCTTGACCGACACGGCATTTGCGCAAGCAGCGGCTCCGCCTGCACGTCCGGCTCACTCGAACCGTCGCACGTCCTTCGCGCTATGGGCGTACCCTTCACCGCTGCTCACGGCTCCATTCGTTTCAGCTTGAGCCGATACAACACCGACGAGGAAGTCGATTATGCCATCGACAAAATCCCGCCCATTATCAACCGCCTCCGCGAACTCTCGCCCTTCGTGGCCAAATAATATGATATGCGAATTAAACATAAATTAATCTTAATAGTGTTAATGGCGGTTGGAGCAGTTTGTATATCCCGGTTTGCATATTATGCCTTTAAACTATTCAATGAGTCAGCAGAGAGAATACGTTATTATTCCGCTATGTCCTGGTTAAACGCCGCAATCCACGAAGAATTAGACGATTACTACATAGCGAAGGGGCAATACCCGCTACAGTTATCCCATTTATCAATTCCTTTTCCGGGAGACGGCGCAAAGCCGGAAATGCTGAATAATTTTAAATACGTAACCGATGGCACTTTTTACGAAATAATCTGGGAAGTTCAATACGGCAGCAGCATAGACGCTTACAAAGAGCACGTAGCTAAAGGAAAGATGCTTTTCACTGAACATTATATAAATGGACAGTTACTCAGCAGAAAGGACTTCGGTGAGGGCATGAAAATCCCAAAATCAAGGTTCAACGACGGCAACACTGTTTCAGAAAAGAAATATAGCAACGACTAAGCTCTGAGCGTTTGAACCTGTGTCGGCAGTTTGGTCAGGATTATCTTTTTCAGGTCGAGTTTCTTGCTGGCATTGTCGATATCGATACCGACAAGATTCCCCTTGTCGTCGTAATCAAGAACGATACCTTCCGAGACCTCTTTGCTTTCGACACTGGTTTTGTTCGATAACTCTATATATAGCGAGTCCGTTGCTGGATAATAATTGAGCTTCATAATCATATTCTACACCATCCTGCGGTAAAAAGCGAAGTGAATTCGTCCGTCTGATGTGTATGGTGCGCGGGCGGGCTCTATTCGACGGCCTTTGCAAGGGCTGCGCGGGCCAGCAGGCGGGTCGAATCAAGAGTGGGCAAAGGACAGTCATCGGGATCAACGATGAGCGGGATTTCGGTACAGCCGAGGACGACGGCATTACAGCCATCATCCTTTAGTTTCTCTATCACGTCGTTGAAATACAGGCGGGACTGTTCTGTAAAGACGGCGTTGACAAGTTCGCCGAAGATGATTTTGTCAATTTGCTCACGGTTTTTCTCATCTGGAATCTGCCAACTGAGTCCCAGCTTTCGCAGGGCATCGGGATATACCGGGCCTGTCATCAGGTACTTTGTCCCCAGGGTGCCGAGTTTGCGAAAACCTTTCTCTTTCGCCTGCTGCGCCACGACCTGGGCTATGTGAAGCCAGGGTATCGGGGACTTCCTGACGACCAAATCGTACGCCTCGTGAATTGTGTTGTCGGGACAAACGGCAAAATCCGCACCGGCAGCAGCCAGTATCTTCGTTGAGCGAAGCATCAGTTCGGCGACCTTCTTCCAGTCGCCTTTGCGAATATGAATCATATATTCGCTAAGCGGGATTGTGTGCATTGTGATTTCCGGGTGGCAGTGCTCACCCATCCGCGCCGGTGCTTCGGCGCAAATCGTGCGATAGCACAACGCCGCCCCCTCCGCACTACACGCTACTATTCCTATATGCTTTGCCATTATTGGTCAGGGGACTCGCAGCAGCACCGGCAGATGTCCCGAGTCCTGGAGCATCTCGACAAAGTGCATAAGCAGAAATATCCATATAAACCACATTCCGTCAACGAAGTTACGCACGAAGCTGGCGGTGTTCACGTGGTACGTCTCGGGCTCACGATACAGAGACAATCTCGGCAGAAACCTCGGCGTGCGCTTCATATAGTCGCTATAAACCTGACCGAAGTTTTCTGTCAGAGTCCTCTCTTCGGCAAGTATCGTGAAGGGGTAATAGAACACATAGAATGCGATTATCAGCCCAAGAATCAGCAGATTTTCCGATGCCAGGCCGATTCCGATGGAGCCGACGAAACTGAAGAAATAAAGAGGATGCCGCACCATCGAATACGGGCCTTCGGTGATGAGTATGTCGCTCTTATAGCCGGTTATATACATTAGCGCCCAGAGTCGCCCGAAGCTGCACACCGTAAGCAAAAACAGCCCGGTCAGCTCAAAGAGCAGGTCGGGAATGGTCCCCTGTTCAAAGGAGTGACCCGTGAAGAGCAGGAGGAGGACTATGAGCGCGCCGAATATGCGCGATGCAACGATCCGCGACCTCGCAATCCCAAATATCATCCTGTCATCGCGTTTTGCCATAGAAGTCCCTTGTCTGTGCCGTACACCACCGGCCAAATCAATCCTTGCCCTGGTCGCCGTCGCCGAAACCGCTGCAATTGCCAAGAGAGGCAGTCGAACCCCCACGCCGGCTGAACCCCACGGGATTTAGAATCCCGTGCGCTTACCTTCCTTCCACATCCAGCTTCTTGTTCTTTTTCAGGGTCCTTAATACTATATAGGTAAGTGAAGCGAAGGAGAACATCAATACCCAAGTCCATTCAAATTCCCATTTGCCCCTGTAAAACAAGTCGCCGATTATCTCCAAAAGGGTAAATGAAGCTGCTACGATGAAAAATGTTGTGTATTCCCTCTTGAGAACAATTTTCAGCGAAAAAGGCAAACTCGGTCTCCGCCAGTTCTTGAATCGTGGGATTATCATCGGGGTCTTACCGGCCCACTCGGTAAATGCATCGCCGAAATTTCCTCTCAGGAAATCTTCCTCTGCAAAGATTATCCGCTCGTAGTACAGGAAGAAGATCAGGATAAGCGTCAGGGCAACGAATAAAGAATGGGCAAAGAGCGAGATGCCAAGCCAGATTAGAAAATTGCCGAGGTACAACGGGTGCCTGACGACAGAATACATTCCTGTAGTGTTGAGCACATCGGCCCTCTGTTTCTTTGTGCCCCTGGCGGAGGTTCCCTCGGGTACATATCCCACGGTATAAACGCGAACTGCCAGTCCGAAGAGTGAAACAGCCAGGCAGGATTTCTCCCACAGATCGTCCAGGACAGGGTTGCCCGCCGGGTATGTGAAGTTTTTTAATGCGACCAGCAAAAGTGCCACAGTGAGCAGGGGCAGGAAACTTCTCCACCTGAACAACCAGCGTCCTGTTCGTCCAAACTCATCTGTCAGTGCCACTATGAAACATCCTTTGTTTTCCGCGCTTAACGGCCATACTGTCGCAAGTATCCGCATCAGTCAGTACTCACGCCCGAAACACTGCCGAAGGAGGGAATCGAACCCTCACGGGGCGTAAACCCCTCAGGATTTTGAATCCTGCGCGTCTGCCAGTTCCGCCACTTCGGCGTTGTCAACCGATTAACGATTATTGATTATCAACCGCCGGACGTCAACCGCAAACGTGAAATCCGCCGCCAAAACGTAAACGCTGACGGCAATCCGGATTTGAGCGTTCACCGCGTTTTAGGAGATATTTTTTGTTCGATGGCCGCCTGCTGATGAGATTGCCGAAGCGAGCCCGCCGAATCGGCGATTCTCACAGCGAAGCCGCCGTTGGCAGGGACGGCAATGGCCAGCGCCTGGGCAGTGTCGAGTGTGATCTCTTTGACTGCAATATCTTTGGCTGCCTCATCGTCGCAGTAGAGTTTGGCGGAGTACTTGTCCGGTTTCAAAAAGTCCAGCGGGGCTTTTATTGTACGCTCTTTTTCAGCGTTTATCGCAGCGACAAACCAATCGTTTCCTTTTCGGCGGGCCAGGCAGACAAATTCGCCGGGGTAGCCGTCGATAAAGTGAATATCATCCCAGGCCGCGGGGACTTCTTTCAGGAAGGGTTTGCCAGGGCTTGCCGCGTATGCCTCCGGCTTATCGGCGATGTTCTGCCAGCCCGATTCGAATATAACCGATAGTGCCAATTCGTGAGCGTTGGTCGTCTTTTTGCGGTCGGTCGAGAATGTTACGCCCGTGAAGTCCATAGGGCCGACGGCATTTCGCGTAAAAGGCAATGTGCAGGTATGCTCCGGCAGCGGCGGCGTCTTGCTCCAGTCCTGATAATACTCCGCGCCCAAAACGGCCTCCCACGATGCAATATGCGGCCAGCGACGGCTTTGCCCTCGCGGGATTGTCGCGCCGTGGAAGCTCACCATCAGCTTGTATTTCAGACAATCTCTGATTGTATCGTCATACCACTTGAACGTTTCCTGCGAGTCGCTGTCCATAAAGTCAATCTTGACACCCTTGATGCTAATTTTGTTGAAGAAACCGAACATCTTTGCTCGTTTTTCAGGCGTGTCGAGGTTCTTCCAGTGGTCCCAGCCATAGACGCTGACACCCTTGTCGTTGCAGTATTTGACAAACTGCGGTACCCAAGGCACGCTCATCCATTCATCGGTTGCGATGTAGTCCTTCGGATGGGCATCGGTAATAAGGCCCGTGTCGAATTCGAGCCATTCCCAGCCCATTTCGGCGGCTAAGCCGGCGAACTTCTTCATTTTCTCGTAACTGGTATTTGCGCAGGGGTCCGACCACCAGGGGAATGTTGACCTGCCCGGCTTAATCCAACTGGTGTCTTCAACCTCACACGGCGGATTGAGATTTGTCACGAGGACGGATTCGACGATTGTCCCTAGGTTACTGCCGATAATTGCGACCCGCCACGGCGTGCTCCACGGCAGTTGCCCCGATACCTTCCAGGGCGCTGTGACTCTGAACACGCCGTCGCCGGCAAGTGAGCCGACTAACCGAGAGCCGCAATAGTCCCCATAGACGGCCGCCTCGGTGCATAGTACCCAAACACCCGTGGAAGCTTGGAACAGCGCAGGAAAGCAGATTCCCTTTTTCGGCTTGTCGGCTGCGGTTGTCTTGAGGTAGTACCCCTCGTACTGCGGCTTGTACTCCAACAGCCACCCGACCGACCCCGGCGGCATACGAAACGCCGATGACTCGCCCGTAATTGTCCTCTTGCCATCGCCGGGGAAATGATACCGAAATGCCACACCGTCATTGTATGCGCGGAAAATGACCTGGATAACATTGCCTGCCTTGTTTTTGAAAATCAGCGTCAGCTCGTTTGCCTCATTGTGGTGGAGGTTCTTCTTGCCGCTGAGCATCGAATATATCTCATTGATGCTGTTGCTCTCCTGGCCTGCAGGAACCAAATCGCCGGCGAAATCGCAGTTCGCTTCTTCCATTGTTACGCCGAGCGCCGCTGGGGGCAGTACCTCTTTGCCTTCAAGTTCAACGCTATAGCACAGGGCGCCATCGCACTGGGCAACAATCGCCGTGATTTTTCCATCCGGCGATGTAACACGCCACGGGTTCGCTTCTGCGAAAATCGGCTGCGCCGCCGTTAAAATGACCAAAACGCAACCCGCATAGTTCATCGCTGAACGAACCGCTGTTCTTGACATATCCGTTTCCTTTCCCTTTGTCTAACTGTGGAAGCTGGGTTAAGCTGTTCGCTCTATGATGAAGTTTGCCGTTTCTATGAGGGTTTCTTTGCCCTGGGTTTGCGGCAGCCGGGCGATGGAGTCGATTGCCTTTTTAATGAATCGTTGAGCAACCCTCCTGCCGTATTCCAAACATCCATATTCTGCAAGTTTCCCGGCCAGGGTGCGTTTGTCCGAAGCCCAGCGACGGCTGAGAAGCTTTAACACATCGCGTCTTGCGCTGCGGTCGGCGGAGCGAAAGAAATATATCAGCGGCAGGGTGAGCTTGTGGTTGTCAACATCGCTGCCGAGCGTCTTGCCGATGTGATTTTCATTGCCTGTTATGTCTAACAGGTCATCGGTAATCTGGAAGGCGATTCCGGCGTTTTGGCCATATTCGGCGAGGGATTCTATTTCACTGCTGCCGGCGAGCATAGCGCCGGCCGAACAAGCGCAACGGAAGAGGGCGGCGGTTTTGTCGGCAATGGTTGCAATATACCTGGCCTGCGACAGGTTCCAGTTTCCCCTCTCGAGCACCTGTCTTAATTCACCTTCGCAGGTGCGGGCGGCCGCTGCTGCAATCTGGCTGCTTATGCGGCTATCCAGCTCTACGCACATTCTGAAGACCCTGCTGAGGAGCAAATCGCCGAGCAGGATGGCCGACTCGTTGCCGTAAAGCCGATTGACGGTTGTAAGACCCCGGCGGCTCTTTGCCTGGTCAATGACGTCGTCGTGGAGCAGCGTGGCGTTGTGTATCATCTGTAAAATCGCGGCTGCGCGTATATGCTCATTGGTAACTTTGCCACAGGCAGCGCCGCAGAGCAAGACGAGGGCCGGACGAATCATTTTGCCGCTGTGTGAATTTGTGTATTTGACGAGTCGGCGGACTGTCGGCGTGCAATCGGCGAGCTGCTCGCCGATAAGCCGGCGCACCTGGTTAAGCCGGCCTTCTATAATGGAGAAGCCGTGAAGGGGTATCTGTTACTTCTCCTTTCCGTGGGCGTATTCGAAGAATTTTTTGCGCAGCATCCTGGTAATCGGCCCGGGTTTGCCGTCGCCGACGACCCTGCCGTCAATTTCGACTGCGCCGATGACTTCTGCGGCGGTGCCGGTCAGGAAAAGTTCATCGCAGATATACAGGTCGAACCTGGTGAGGTTTTTTTCCACGACCTCAATTTTTTCCTGCTTGGCCAGTCGAATGACTATAGCGCGTGTTATGCCTTCAAGACCGCCCGCTTCCACAGGCGGCGTATAAACGGCGCCCTTGCGGACTATAAAAACATTATCGCCGGTGGCTTCTGCGACGTAGCCCTCGTGGTTATACATAATCGCTTCGGGGACGTTGTAGTCCAGCGCCTCGATTTTGGCGAGGATGTTGTTGAGATAATTCATACTCTTGACCTGCGGCGGAATAGCCAGCGGGTGATTGCGGACGGTTGCCGCGCTGATTATCTTCATCCCCTTTTCGTAGAGGTCTTCGGAGTACAACTGGATTTTGTCGGCGATGATGAAAATCATCGGGGTCTCGCAGGTGAATGGATTGAGTCCGAGCGAGCCGATGCCGCGTGTTACAACGAGACGGATATAGCCGTTGACGACACTGTTGGCCTCAACGGTCCTTTCAGTTGCCTTAATCAGGTCGGCCCTGACCATCGGGATAGGCAGGCGGATGCCCCTTGCGGACTGGTACAGCCGATCGATGTGGGCGTCGAGTTCGAATATTCGCTTGTTATAGACGCGGATACCCTCGAAGACGCCGTCGCCATAGAGCAACCCGTGGTCAAAGACGGAAATTTTCGCGTCCTGCTCATCAACAAGCTTATCGCCAAGCCAAATCTTCAAGGCCATAATAAATCCTTAATGAGTCGTCAATTTGGGGCTGTTGAAAAACTTTACATTAGGAGCTTGAGATTGCTTCGTCCCCAAGGGACTCGCAATGACACAAAAGCACACTTCTTGTCATTTCGAGGAGCGGAGCGACGAAGCAATCTCGATTTTTTCAACAATCCCAATTTACCTTATTTTGCCATCAACCAGGGTAATCACCCGGCTGGCCCTTTGGGCGACCTTCGTATCGTGCGTTACCATAATTATGGTCTGGCCGGCCCGATTTAACCTGTCCAGGGAATCAAGGATACCATTTCCTGTAACAGAGTCAAGGTTTCCCGTAGGTTCATCCGCCAGAAGCAGCTTCGGCTCATTCATTAAAGCGCGTGCAATAGCCGCTCTCTGGCGTTCGCCGCCGGACAACTGGTACGGCTTATGATTTGCCCGCTCGCCCAATCCGAGTTCCGCCAGTAACTGCCTGCTTCGCTGCCTGGCCTGCCGGCGACTGCCCAGCCAGCCGAGCGTGCTGCTCGAGACCATAGCAGGCAGATAAACGTTTTCCAGCACGTTCAGCTCGTCCAACAAATGGTAGAACTGAAAAACAAAGCCGATGGTCTTGTTGCGGAATCTGTTTATTTGCCTGCTGCGGAACCTGCCCAAATCCTGTCCTTCGAAGCGCACTATGCCGCTGTCCTGCCTGTCGAGTGCGCCGAGTATGTGCAGGAGGGTGCTCTTGCCGCTGCCCGATACGCCGACTATTGCGACAAACTCGCCCTTTCTTACTGCCAGGTTGATGCCCTTGAGGACGCGTACCTCGGATGTACCCATCCGGTAGGATTTACAAATGTTCTCTGCCTGTATTATCAAGGCATCGCCGTTCATAACTGACTTACCTGCAATGTTTCAGCCGGCATTGCCATGGCGGCGCGCCAGGTCGGCAGGATAGCGCCGGCCAGGCAGGCCGCGACGGCACAGGCGGCAATCACGCCGACCGTCTGCATCTGAATATCGTTCGGAATCTCGCCTATAGAATACATAGTTCTGTCCCAAAGTTGAAAACCAAAATGCTCAAAAAGCCAGCCCTCCAGGCGGTTTATATTGTTGAGGAAGGCCCAGCCGCAGGCAAGGCCGGCTGCCGAACCAGCCAGACCGATGAGAAATGAGAACCCGAGGAACAGCGATATGAGGTTGGTCGTGGATGCGCCTATGCTCTTGAGGACGCCAATATCCTTGCTCTTGTGGCTGACAATCATATAGAAGACAACGAAGACGATGAAGATGGTGGTAAGGCCGACTAAGCTGAACATCGCGGTCATCACCGTTTGCTCTTTTTCCATACCGGCGATGTACTCCCGCCTGTACTGCTTCCAATCTTGGACACGCACCGCATCGAGCAGCTCGCCGTACTTTGAGTCCGTTTGCTGGGAGACGAATTGCCGCCACAACCGGGATACTTTGCCGCAGGCATCTTCCAGTTGCACACCTGACTTGAACCTGATGTAAATGTATGAAGCCCGTTTCACGGGTTCGTTCATTCCGGCCAGTTGTTGCAGCCGGTCGAAGGGCAGGTAAATGGTTGAACCATCGACCCTTGCAAGGCCGCTTTCGGAACTGTCGCTGAAGTAGAATTTTGCGGTGTTGACCAGGTCCGTCCCCGCTTTGGCCAGGGCGCCTTTGACTGTCAGAGGAAAGCAGGTTACGGCCAGGGCTGTTGAGGGCACGGAATCACTATACTGGTACTGTCCGTTGGGGTCCCTGTTGAGCCACATATCAATGCCAACGACGCAACCTGGCTGGTTGTTGTCGATTTCGGGTACGAATGCCTTTGCCGGGTTGTTTTTGTGGTTGAGCAGTGTTTTTCCGAAGCCGGTGACCTTGCTGTGCAGGATCGGTTCTATGCCGATAATCTCGACTCCGTTACTATTTTCCGAGTCGGCAAGGCCGACAAGGCCGTATGTCTTTATGACCGGCGATACGCTGTCAACAAAGTCCGCCTTTTGGAGAATATCGGCGAACTGCTCGTAATACGGGAAGCCGACCAGCGATTCGGTGCCGACGATACAATCGCCGACAAAACGGTGGTTTTTATCCTTGAAATCGCCCACCAGCCCCCTCATAACGGTCATCACCACCAGAACGATGAAGACGCACAGGGCGACCGCCCCGAGCGCAAGATAGCTTATACGCCGCCGATAAAGATAACGAAATGACAAAATCAACTTGTACACTGCTTTACCGGTTTATTCGTACCTTAATACATTCACGGGCCTTGTTATCGCGGCGGAGATGGCCGGGACGATTGCCCCTATAGCGGCAGCGATAATCGCCGATATCGCAATGGCCGTTGCCCAGTTCCAGTTGACCTCGTTAGGAATTTTGCTGAAGAGATATACGCTGCTCTTCCACAGTTTCAGGCCGAAGACGACCCGAATCCATCCTTCAATCACGTTTATGTTTGTGGTGACGATGTAGCCAAGCACAGCGCCGATAGCGGCGCCAATCGCCCCGATACAGCCGCCGAATCCGAGGAAGACGGCGGCCACGGAGCAACTGCCTGCGCCGCAGCTTTTCACTATCGCTATGTCCTTGCGCCTTGTTTCGACAATCATATAGAAGATGCAGAAAATTAGCAGCACGACGCTGAAGCTGACCACGCCGAATATCAACAGTAGCACACCCATTTGCTTGCGAAGCTCGGCGACAAAACGGTGCTGCATCCACTTCGAAGTGAAAATATCCGTTCCTCTTATCAGGTAATCCTCCCAGCCAAGCTGCTCGGCGGCAAACAACCGCCATACGCCGCGGATTTGGGCAATCGCTGCATCGGCATCAGCGCCCGGCGTCAGCTTGATTTGCAGTTGCTCGGCAAACGGCTCCTGCTGGTCGGGGTAGAGCGCCCGCCGGAGGTCGTCTATGGGTACATACACAACCTTGCTGTCTAACCAATAAACGCCGGTGAACGCCGCATCTGCAATATCAACCTTGAGCGTCCTGCGTTTGAATTGCCTTTGCTGCGTGTTGTCTGCCTGTGTTACCGAGCCGCTCGTGAGGACGGCCTGACGCCCGACAACCCGCCCGACGGCGGCCATATCGTACTCATCGGTCAGCTCATTCGGCTCGGTGATTAAGCCGATGCCGACTACGGCCCCTGCAGCGCCATCGCCCGCGTGCTCGTGCGCATCACGGTTCAATGATGCATCGCCTCCGACCAGGGACTTGTCAAAGGCAGTAACCTTGCCGCGTTTGTTCGGCTCGATTCCCCATATCAGAACTGCGCGGACGTTTCCCCCGCCTAAGTGAATCAAACCATCTGAGGTGAGGACGGCGGTGGCGGCCTCGACAACGGGCAGCGTCTCCAACTGCTCGATGAGCAGTGAATACTTAGGCAGTTTGGCAGGCGGCGTAAGGACAACATCGCCTATGGCGTCAACGGCGCTTTGCTCATAGGCCGCGATAAATCCCGTGAACAAGCTGGCGACGACTATCAGCAGCGCAGTGGAAATGGCGACGGCCGCGATACTCAGCAGCACTATCCTCCTCTTACGCAGGTATCGCAGCCATAGAAATAATTTCAGCATAAGATTTTCACCACAAAGTCACAAAGACACTAAGATTTTTTTGTTATTTAATTCTTAATTTTTACGTTTTTCTTTGTGCCTTGGCGTCTTTGTGGCTACTTTCCTACCGGTTTCAAGAGCGGGAACAGTACCACGTCACGTATGCTTGTTGCGCCGGTAAGCAGCATAACCAGCCGGTCGATTCCGATGCCAAGCCCGCCTGCGGGCGGCATTCCGTATTTCAACGCCGCCAGAAAATCGCGGTCCATCCGTGCCATTGATTCATCTTCGGCTTGCCCGCGAAGCTGCATCTTGAAGGTTTCTTCCTGCACAGCCGGGTCGTTCAGTTCCGTATATGCGTTGGCAATCTCCATACCTGCTATGTAAAGCTCGAACCGCTCGGCTATATCAGGCGAATCCTTCTTGCGTTTTGTGAGCGGGCAAAGCGCCGCGGGATAATCCATCACAAACGTCGGGTTTATAAGTTTGGCTTCGACCGTGGCCTCAAAAACCCCGTTTATGACGACAACGTCGTCCATATTCTTATGTGCAATGCCGACTTGTTCGGCCTTGGCTCTCACTGCCTTGATGTCATTGATATCGCAGCCGGCGTGTTCTTTGAGCAGTTCCGCATACTTGGCCCGCCGCCACGGCCGGGCAAAGTTGATTGCATGCTCGCCGAATTGTATCGCGGGGCCGGCGCAAAATTTTGTCGCCAGCAGCGAAATAAGCTCTTCGGTCAAATCCATCATTACGTTGTAGTCGGCGTAGGCCTGATACAATTCGAGCATCGTAAATTCAGGATTGTGATACCTGCTGAGTCCCTCGTTGCGGAAGTTACGGTTTATCTCGAACACTTTTTCCATTCCGCCGACCAGAAGCCGTTTCAGGAACAATTCCGGTGCGATGCGGAGGTACAGGTCGATTCCGAGGGTATTGTGATGCGTGATGAAAGGTCTTGCTGCTGCGCCGCCGGGGATTGACTGCATCATCGGCGTCTCAACCTCGATGAAGCCCCCGGCCGTCAGGAACTCGCGAATGGTGCGCAGGATATCGCTGCGTGTTTTGAAGAGCGTCATCACCTCCGGGTTTGCCCAGAGGTCAACGTATCTCTGGCGATAGCGAAGGTCAACGTCCGCCAGCCCGTGGAATTTTTCGGGCGGCGGGACGACACATTTGCTCAGCAGCGTTACTTTGTCCGCCCATATCGTCAGCTCGCCCGTCCTGGTTTTACCGAGCTGACCTTCCGCGCCGATTATGTCCCCCAATTCGATTAACTTGACAAGATTCCACTGTTCTGTGAGCAGGTTCTTCGAAAATCCAACCTGGATGATACCGCTACTGTCGCGGAGCGTAAGAAAAACAAGTTTGCCGATGTCACGGAGGAGGACAATTCTGCCGGCGCAGTTTGCTCGCTGCTTTTCATCGCCGTCTTTGTATCTTGCCCGGACGGCCGCAGCCGGCTCGGCGCCTTCATACTTTCCGCCGTAGGGGTCTATGCCCATCCCTTTTATCGCCCGGAGTTTTTCCTCTCTGGCCTGTTCAATATTCGATGTCCGATGTTCGTTGTTCCGTCCACTGTCCTCTGTCATCTGTCTTCCATTTTCCACTTTTACCTTTTTGCTTTTTCCTTTTGACTTATGCTCTGTGTAAACTGTGGTTCAGAACCACCTTGCGATTATAACATTCACCCCAGCCAACAGCAAAGAACCTTTTGGCTGATTGGCCCTGTGCATCTGTGGCGGGGGATTATTGCCGGTGCAGCGAATTAATCTCTCCTTTCGCAACAATCGCAGATTCTCACCTAAAAAATCGAATAGCAGCCATAATTTCCCACGTGATTTTTCTTGCCTTTCGGTCTGCGATTGTTCATAATGCTTGTGGATAGTCACCGAGGAGACATACACCAGTGCCAGTGGGTTAAGACGAAAAGATTTGGGAGGAGACAAAATGAAAAGGGATATTGTTAAACCAACTGTTCTGATACTCTTTATATTGTCACTGTCAATCGCCGTGGAGGCGTTCTGCGCAGGTCCTGCCGAAGGAGCCCAACCAGGCAAAATCATCGTCTGGGGAAACAACTCTCCCGACCAGTGCAATATCCCTCCTCCCAATACTGGTTTTGTGACCATCGCCGCCGGCCACGCACACTGTTTAGGACTTAAGCAGGATGGCTCTATCGTAGCGTGGGGGGCCAATAATGTCGGCCAGTGTAATATCCCTTCTCCAAACGGCAATTTTGTGGCCATTGCCGCTGGCGAATTTCACAGTTTAGGCCTTAAGCAGGATGGCTCAATCGTTGCGTGGGGAGGCAACTCTAACGGCCAGTGCAACGTCCCTCTGCCCAATAGCGATTTTGTGGCCATTGAAGCCGGCAAGTGGCATAGTTTAGGCCTAAAGCAGGATGGCTCTGTCGTGGCCTGGGGAGACAATGTCTTCGGCCAGTGCAATATTCCTTCTCCCAATAGCGATTTTGCGGCCATCGCCGGCGGCCACGCACACTGTTTAGGACTTAAGCAGGATGGCTCTATCGTAGCGTGGGGCAGCAACTACGCCGGCGAAAGCAATATCCCCGACCCTAACAGCGGTTTTGTGGCCATCGCTGCCGGGGGACACAGCTTAGCCCTCAGGGAGGATGGTTCTATCGTCGCCTGGGGAAACAACTCTTTCGGCCAGTGTAATGTCCATTCCCCCAATGGCGATTTTGTAGCCATTGCCGCCGGCCTCGAACATAGCTTGGGGCTCAAGCAGAATGGCTCAATCGTTGCGTGGGGAAACAATAGTTCCGGCCGGTGTAATATTCCTCCCCCCAATGCCCATTTCATCGCCATCACCGCTGGCAACTTTTACAGTTTAGCCCTGCAAGGGTGTTTATATGCTCTTAGCGGTGACTTGAATGATGATTGCAAAGTTGATTTTTACGACTTTGCACAAATGGCAGGCAACTGGCTAATCGATTGCAACTTAGACCCTGACAACCCTGCCTGCGTGCCCAGATAACCAAGGTTGTGTAGACATAGGTTTCGTATTTCGTTTACCGGTTGCGCTGTTTGTTTCGTTGTGCGTATTGCGTCCTGCGTATTGCAGGATTTGTTCGCATAACGCTTCACGTACGACGCAAGACAATACGAGCTGCGCAACCTTAACCTTCCAACACAACTTTTTCGTGAGGTCTTCACGCGGCCTTTCGCTTGGCTGCCTTGGCCTGCTCTTCAATCAGCTTGCTTTTGACAATCAGGATACCGACCGCCAGTTGCGGGTCGGCTTTGATTGTCTCTTCAAGGCCGTGCCTCTTGACGGGCGCTGCACTGTTGTCGTGCCCGACCCTGGCTAATACGTCATTATCCCTCTGCAGGTCGAACATTTTCCTCATCTCATCGCTGTTCAGCGAGACCTCGACGTTGGGGCCTACGCCCCAGTCGTTGCTGTTTTCTTTCTTCGCCTCCTCCTGGCTCTTGACCTTTTGGCCTGAGGGCAGGTGGTAATAGGCCATCGTATATTTCAGTTGTGCGCCGTCGCCGGGATAGGATGTTATGCCCTGAACCAGTCCTTTACCGTGAGTCCGTTCGCCGACGAGAATTGCCCGTTTGTGCAACTGGTCTGCCAGGGCGCCGGCCACAATCTCTGATGCGCTTGCCGAGCCGGCGTTTATCAATACGACCATCGGGTAATCGGGATGCGTCCCTTTACTTTGCGCCGTGGCGTAAGTCGCCATTCCGAATCGCGGCCGGGTAGTTACAATCAGCCCTTCGCTTATGAACTTATCCGTTACCTCGATGGCGCTTTCGAGAAACCCGCCGGAGTTGAATCGCAGGTCCAGAATCAGACCCTTTATTCCTCCTTTTTCAAGCTCAGTCAGCGTCTCTTCGAGGTCGGAGGCGGTTTTCTCCGAGAAATTGGTCAGGCGGACGTAACCGATGCGGTGCTGCTCGTCAACGGTGTAGAGCCATTTGCCTTCGTCCGTTCTCTGCCAGCCGCGAATCGTCGGCACGGTTATTTTGGCCCTGGTAATGGTAATCTGCCTGGCCTGCTCGTCCCGCGGCCTCCTTATGGTCAATGTTACCTTTGTTCCGGCCGGGCCGGTTATGTTCTTGACGGCGCAGGCCAGCGACATATCTTTCGTTGGCATACCGTCAACCTGTTCGATGATATCACCGGCGTCAAGTCCTGAATTATACGCCGGCGTGTCGGGCAGCAAGCTGCCTACCGTCAGCAGACCCTGCGGCCTGGCGATTTCCACGCCGATGCCGCTGAATTCATTGGTCATCGACTTCTCAAAGTCCTCGACCTGTTTTGGCCAGACGAGGACCGTATAGGGGTCGAGCGAGGCAAAGGCGGCCTCGGCAAAATGCGCTATGACGAGTTGTTCAGGCAGGGCCGACCTTTCCGCATTGGCTGCGAGAACCTTCTCGAAGACCTCGGTGAAGCCGTCTTTGGTCAGTGGTAAAGAGGATTTATCTAATTCTACAAGCAGCCCGGCCATATCGACCGAGAAGGCAGTGAGACGATTCGCATCCGGCCTGAAATCCTCGAAACTCTTGCCCAGGGAAAACCTGTTGGGGTCGCTTTCCGAAATGGGGACCGAGGTCGCCACAACATGTGCCAGCGACTTGCAGCGCCTGACGCCCTTAGCCGCCATTGCGGAGTAGTCGATTCTGCTGACATAATTGAAGTTCAGGGCGTCAACGGCCCGCAGGAGCATTCGTTTTCTGACGGTTTCGAATCGTTCCCTGCTTGTCTCACAGGGGCTGTCCTGAAAAGAGCCGGCAATTTCGGCTTTTTCAATGAGCTGCTCGGCATAATCCGAATACGTCTTATTGTTGGGGTCAATCACCTGAAGCCAGCTATAGCAGATTATGTACGAGTCAATCCAGCCGCCTTTTGATTCCAGCTCTGCTGCTTTGGCCTTTGCTTTGGCGATGGCGTCTTGTACACATGGGTCCGCCGCCAGTCGCGCCTTTTGCGGTCCATCCGCAAACTCACAGGTCTTGGCGACAACTGCCAGGATGGTGGTAACATCGTTTGCCTCGTTGGCGTCTCGGGGAGCGTTTGCATCCGCCGGCCCGTTGACATCGTTGGCATCGCCCGCTTTGAGTTTTTCGAGAGCCGCGAGTTGTTCCTTATACACGACCTGGCGGTTTGTCTGCCTTTGTCGGTTAAGCTGTTCATACTCGCGCGTGATACCGATGAGCGTGGAAAGCGCCTGGGGCATATTGTTGGCGTCAGTACCCGACTGCTCAATGAGCCGCCCGGCGTCTTCAAACTTCCCCTGATAAATCAGGCCGCAGGCCCGCTCGATTAGATTGGGTTCGGCGGTCTCGCCCGCCTGCACAAGGGCAGAGTAGCCAAGTATCAGGACTGCGGCTGCAAACATTCCAAAACGCGGTTTGTAGGGACTATTCAGCATTGCCGGCCCCAGATAAACGAGCAGGAATCGCTGCAACGTCGCGGCGATTCCGCTCGGAAAGTACGAAAGTCGGTTTACATACACTCAGCCGCTTTGCCCGCACAGCCGAGAACGTGCAGTTTATGCTTCACCATCTGCTGTATGGCGTCTCTGCCGGGGCCGAGATACTTGCGGGGGTCGAACTCGCCGGGCTTTTCAGCAAAGACCTGGCGAATCTTGGCCGTCAGCGCCAGACGAAGGTCGGTGTCGATATTGACCTTGCATATCCCCATCTTGGAGGCCTTGGTTATGGCTGCCTCCGGCACACCCATTGCGTTGGGCATCTTGCCGCCGTACTTGTTGATGAGGTCAACGAATTCCCGCAATACGCTGCTTGAGCCGTGCATCACCAGTGGGAAACCCGGCAGCAGGTCGCTTATTTCCTGAATCCGGTCGAGAGCAAGTTTCGGCTCGCTCTTGAACTTGTACGCGCCGTGACTTGTACCAACCGCAACGGCCAGCGAGTCAACTCCGCTCTTTTCCACGAATTCAACGGCCATTTTCGGGTCGGTCAGGTG
>CAYGVZ010000026.1:0-17602 GCA_964353475.1 uncultured Pirellulales bacterium
AGGGCTATGTCGATGACATTTACGGCTACGACTTCTGCAACAACGACGGTGACCCAATGGACGACCATTATCACGGGACGCACTGCGCAGGGACAATCGGTGGTGTGGGCAACAACAATGAAGGAGTTGTGGGCGTCTGCTGGAACGTGAAGATAATGGCGATTAAGTTCCTCAACTCCGGGGGCAGCGGCTGGTACTCGGATGCGATTGAGAGCATACAATACAGTGTTACTATGGGGGCCAGGTTGACAAGCAACTCGTGGGGAGGAAGCGGCTACAATCAGGGGCTTAAGGATGCGATAGATGCTGCGGGAGCAGCGGGGATGCTTTTTGTCGCGGCGGCTGGCAACAGCAGCGCTAATTCGGATGAGAGTCCGCTGTATCCGGCGGCATTCGACAGTTCGAGCATCATATCAGTAATGGCAACGGACAAGTATGATAACAGGAGCAGCTTTTCGAACTGGGGGCCGGTTTCGGTTGACCTCGGCGCACCGGGCAGTGAGATACTGAGCTGCCAGCCCGGCGCGGGATACCAATACCTCAATGGGACATCAATGGCGACACCACACGTGTCGGGCGCCTGTGCGCTGATATGGTCGGCGTGCCCCTCACTTGCCGGCAGCGAGGTCAAGCAGATTCTCATAGAAACGGTTGACCCGACTCTGCCCGGCCTGTGCGTCTCGGGCGGACGGCTGAATCTCTACAATGCCGTTCTTGAAACAAGTGTGCCCTGGATGTGGTTTGAGCCGGACGAGGGAACCATCAGCCCCGGCGACTCAAATGAGATTGCCGTCACATTCGATGCCGTAGAAATGTCACCCGGGATGTATGAGGCGGAGATACTCATCATCTCGAACGACTCAACCACTCCCAAGGCGGCGGTGCCGGTAACAATGGTGGTAAATGCGGATGATCTGTCGGTAACGCCGGCAGAAAGTTTCGAGGCCAGTGGAACCAAGGGCGGACCATTTGAGCCGACGTGTAAAAGGTATACATTGACGAATACAGGAAGCGATTCTGTGAACTGGTGGGTGGGGCAAACTGACATCCGGGATTGGTTAACAATATTTCCGCCGGCGGGATTGCTTGGGCCAGGTGCTTCGGTAGATGTAAATGTTTGCGTAAATGCCAATGCCAACTTCCTGGACCCAAACGTCTATTCTCAAGTGATCTTCTTCCAAAATCTTGACAGCAACAGCATCAAGCCGCGTGAGGTGAAACTGACGGTGAAGCCGCCCGACTGCTTCACGGAGTCGTTAGAAGCAGGCGGCAATGATATCGACGGCCTGTCATTGACGTTCGTCCCCAACGGGTCGGTTGCCTGCTATGAGGCCTGCCGGGACAAGATTACCGAGTTTCAGACAGACCCGAATGGCGGAACGTATCTGCCGCTTGGCGATGATGACTATGCTGAGGTGGTCTTGACCGGCGGCAGAGAAGTTCTGTTCTATGGCATTCGATATGACCGTATTTACGTCGGCAGCAACGGCTACATAACCTTCGGCTCGGGCGACAACAGTTATCAGGGTTCGCTGGCCAACCACTTTATTCTGCCGAGAATATCGGGGTATTTTACCGACCTGACACCTGCGACAACGCAGAGCATTTCTTTCAGGCAGCTCGATGACAAAATAGCGGTAACATTTCAGGATGTGCCGCTGTTTGGCGACAAAACCGCAAAGAACAGCTTTCAGGTGGAGATGTTTTTCGTTGACGGGCGTGTGCGTGTAACGTGGCTCGGGCTTGCGCCAGCAGCGGGGGTTGCGGGACTTTCGGAAGGTGGAGGGCTTCCCCCGGCGTTTTTTGTGGAAAGCGACCTGAGCAAATACCCTGTTTGCTGGCCGCTGTGCGACCTGAACAGAGATTACAGGGTACAGTTCGGCGATTTTGCCATCCTGGCCAGTCGATGGCTTGAGACAGAGTGTGACATTCCATACTGGTGCGATAAGGCGGACTTTGATTATAGCGGCGTGGTCAATGCGGGCGATGTTGCGGTCTTTGCAGACCAGTGGCTCGTTGAAAACCTCTGGTGGCTGCAACTGATTGCGCACTGGAAGTTCGACGAGGGCGAGGGGATGATAGCATACGATTCGGCCGGGTCCAATAACGGCACCGTTTACGGAGCGACCTGGACAACCGGCCAAATCGATGGCGCCCTGAACTTTGACGGCCTGAATGACTACGTTCAAGTTCCAGACAATTCAAGCCAGCAGATGACCCAAAATCAGCTTACCTTGAGCGCGTGGGTAAAGCTCGACCGCGATATTGGTCCGACGCAGGCAAGGATCATCTGCAAGCAACAGACAAACACAAATTGCTGGGGACTCGAAATCGCCGGGGAGGGATATGCAGGTCGTTTAGGTAACAACGTAGTTTTCCATGATTCGAGCGGCACGGGTGCTTACAACTGCATCAGCACGACAGACCTGAATATTAATCAATGGTACCATATCGGTGTTTCCGATGATGCTGGACAAATACGGATTTATCTGAATGGCCAGTTGGATGCGGCCAGCGACACCGGCTACGGGATACCTCCAAGCATTATTGCCCCAATTATGATTGGAAGAACAAATCCGGAGCCAGCTTTCTATTTCGATGGGGTGATAGACGAAGTCCGAATTTATCCCCGCTCATTGTCTGCCGAGGAGATTAAGCAACTCTATCAAGAGGGCCTGGGGCACAAGGCGGTCTGTCCATATCCCGATGATGGCGCAGGAGGAGTCGACCCCAATGTGCGCTTGAACTGGACGCCTGGCAGGGATGCGCTGTCTCATGACGTTTACTTCGGCACGGATTTCAACGACGTGAACGATGCGGACGTCAACTGGCCTGAATATATGGGCAACCAGGATGTGAACTGGTGGGACGCCAACAACTACTATGACGGCAACGGACTTGACTATGATACCGTGTACTATTGGCGAATCGATGAGAAACACAGCCAGGGCATAGCCAAGGGTGACGTCTGGCGATTTACAATCCAGCCAGGCGGTGGACCGGAACCGAACCTGGTCAGTTGGTGGAAGTTTGACGAAGGAACAGGGACTATTGCCTATGATTCTGCAGGCAACAACGATGGGGAACTTGTCAACGGACCCACCTGGACCACCGGCCATTTGAACGGCGGCATAAATTTTGATGGCACAAACGACTATGTCAGGGTGCCGGACGATGAGAGCCAGCAAATAGCGACCAACCAGATTGCATTGAGTGCGTGGATAAAGCTTGCCGCAAATGTCGGCAATACGCAAAGAAGAATAATCTGCAAGCAGCAGGGCAACACTATTGCGTGGGGATTGGAGATAGCTGGTAACGGGTATGGCGGTGCGACTGGAAACCAACTGGTATTCCACGATACAGACGGGATAAGCAACTCTCGTTCTTGTATTAGTCCCACCAACCTGAGCCCTGATCAATGGTACCACGTTGCCGCTACTGACAATGCAGGAGAGATACGAATTTACTTGAACGGCCAGTTGAATCACACATGCTCCGGTGGTTACGGAATACCTCCGAGTATTAGTGCTCCAATCATAATCGGCAAAACAAATCCAGAATCGGCATTCTTCTTCAACGGCACGATTGACGATGTGCGTTTCTACAACCGGGCCTTGTCAGCCGGGGAAATCCTCCAGTTATACGAAACGGGCCTGGCCGGCCTGGATTAAACCCGGATTAGCAACTACCCTGGGCCGGGAACAATCATGCTCCCGGCCTTTTTTCTGCGCTTGCTAAAAAGCGGCTGATTTCGTAGAATATGAGCCGCTTCCATCGCTGATTTCGGGACTGGTTATGGCATTGAGAATCATAAAAATCGCCGCGTTTGTCATAGCGGGCCTTTGCTCGGCCTGCCTTGCGGACCCGCCGAAGGGCGAGGTCTCGCCAAAGGCGGACGTCATAACTCTCAAGGGCGGCCAGCAACTGACCGGCGACATCGTGGCTGAGAAAGAAACGCAACTATTTATAGATATTGGCGTTACAGTGCTGGCAATACCCAAAGAGCAGGTCCTAGATTACAGCCGCGGCACCCCGCAGACCGGCGAACAAAAGCAGGAATCAACTATCACCGAGCCGAACTCGGGCGGGGAGCGCCCCACGGCCCGTCTGTACTACACAGGCAAGCGCGCCAAAACAACTATAGAAAAGTGCGTCGAAGAGGTCTCGGAGGCGGTCGTAAAAGTGTCGAGTCCATCGGGGCTGGGGTCGGGTTTTTTCATTAACGAGGATGGACACCTCATAACGAATTATCACGTCATCGAAAAAGAAACGCGAATCGAAGTGACCGTATTCAAGAAGGCAAAGGACGGCTTCGACAAGAAGATATTCAAGCAGGTCAAAATAGAGGCCCTCAACCCGTTTGTTGACTTGGCGCTGCTGAAGGTCGAAGACCTCGGCGATACAAAGATCCAGTTCGCCCGGCTGGGGGACATTGAGAGCATCAGGGTCGGCGAGGCGGTCTTTGCAATCGGTAATCCCCTCGGGCTGGAGCGGACCGTTACCAACGGGGTGATAAGCACAACCAGCCGAGCATTCGAGGGGCTGGTTTATGTCCAGACCAACGCCGACATCAACCCCGGCAATTCGGGCGGGCCGCTCTTCAACCTGGCGGGCGAAGTCATCGGCGTAACAAATATGGGCTACATATTTTTCGGCGGGCTGGGCTTCGCCATTCCCATCGACTACGTAAAACACTTCATAGACAACCGCGCTGCGTTTGCGTATGACAAGAACAACCCCAACTCCGGCTACAAGTATCTCCAGCCCGACCGCAGACGCAACAAGGCGGAGCCAAACTCTCTGAGGACAAGCCAGAATTGAAGCCGGTACCCGTGAAAAAAACTGCGAAAACGAGATATAACGCCGTCCTTGTATCAGCAATGGTCGTCGTTGCCGCCTCCCTCGCACTGCCAAGCCAGGCGCGAACACTGCCCAGGACGGCCGAGATTCTGCCGCGGGAGACGGTCCTGCTGCTGGAAGTAGCCGACCTTAACCAGACCAGGCATCAGCTTGAGAAGACCACCTTCTACAAGCTTTACACCGACCCGGTAATGGCCGGGTTCATTGAAAGCGTCAGGGCCAAGTTTCAGCAGCGGCTGCACGCGGCCGATAGTCCCCTGGAAAAAATGCTCAGCGAGCCGAATATGTGGCCCAGCGGCCGTCTTGCCCTCGCGCTGGTCCTCAACGAGCGGACCAAAGACGCCGAACGGGCGCCTTTTCTTATGATTAGCCAATGGGGCGACAACGTCAGCAGGATTAAAGAGGCGGTTAATAAGGCAACCGAGAATGCCGTAAGCGAAGGTAGCCACAGGCAGACCGAGGAATACCGCGGCGCGACCATCATCACAATGACGGAGCCGTCTTCCGGGAGCACCCAGAATCCGGCGGACAGGACAAGCCATTGTTTCGTTGATGACTGCCTGCTGGTCTCGGCGGACCTTGACTCTCTCAAATTCGCCGTCGCGCACATCGACGGCGCCTCCGGTGAGACCCTGGCCGACGACAGCGACTATTCCGCCGCTATGGCTGCAACTGGGCCTCACCACGACGTGGATTTCTACAGCAACCTCAAGCAAATCTTCAGGACTGCTTCAGCCGGGGATTCCACCGGCGAGACACAGCGGGCCTTCGCGGACTGGGGACTCGACAACATCTCCGGCATCGGTTGCTCACTCGGCTTCGCAAGGTCGCCCGGCTGCCCATTTGCCGGCAAAGCGATTGTCCGGGTCAACGGCGCCAAACGGGGAATATGCAGGATGCTCGAAACAGAGTCCGGCTCCATTGCTGCGCCGCGATTTGTCCCCGCCTCGGCCTATTCGCTGACTATTCTTAACCTCGGCATCAGGAAGGCATACGATGAGCTTTACAGTATTCTCAGCAAGGCAGAGCCGGAGGGGGCGGCGGCGCTGAACACGCCGCTGGTTGTACCGGCCGCCGACGGCGAGCCGGGCGTCTCGCTTCGAGCAGACATCATAAATCACCTCGGCTCACAAATCATAATCGCCCAAAACTCAAAAAAGCCCTTTGTGGCCAGTTCGGTACCCGCTGAAACGCTCTTCACCGCGGCAGTTACCAACCGCGCCGCGCTCGAAAAATCCCTGTCGCTCTGCCACGCTCAAATGGTCGCCCAGAACGACCCCGATTCCAGGCGGGAGGTGCTCGGATACACGATATATCTGCTCAAGCATCGTTTCCCGTTTCTGGGCCCGGGACTGAAACCGCTACAGGGCCCCGTCGAGCCGGCATCTCAGCGCGTCCCCACAATGGCGTTTACAGTAACCAACACGCACCTGATTATGGGAGAGGAATCCGCGGTCGAGCGCGCAATTCGAACGCTGGCCAGCACGGACAACAGCGCATCCATCGGTTCAGCGGCGTGGTGGTCGGCAGCACGGCAAAATGTCCCCTCGACGGCGGGGCTGGCTGCATTCGAGGATAGCGCGGCCTCCGCAGAGATTCTGTGGTGGATGCTGAAGGAGACCGCCAGGACAGATCGCGCCACCGCCCTCGGTATGGGCGCCCTTTTCTTCGGCGCCCCGGACGTAACCGCGCTGGGCGATTTCAACCTCCTGCCGCAATTCGACGCCGTCCGCAAATACTTCGGAAGCAGCGTCTTTTTCGGCGGCAGCAGGACGGACGGTTTCTTTTTTGAGTTCAAATATATCGACGCGCCGGCGGGCGACTGACGCCGGCAGGCAGGACGTAGCTGTTTATGCAAAAGATGACTTGGGTAACTTTAGTTGAGGGTAATCGAAGTGAAAGCAAGTGATTTAAGACCCGGTATGGCGGCCGTTCTCGACGGGAAACTGTGTATATGCGTCCAGGCGAGCCACGTTACGCCCGGCAACCTGCGGGCGTTCGTCCAGGCCAAGATGCGATGTGTGGCGGACGGCATAATGCTCGAAAAACGGCTCCGCTCCACCGAAGAAATCGAGCAGGCATTCCTCGACAAACGCGAAATGGAATATCTCTACTCGGACGGCATGGGCCATATCCTTATGGATAGCCAGACCTACGACCAGATTACCCTCAGCGCCGACCTCATAGGCCAGTCCATAAAATTCTTCAAACCCAACACGCCCCTGACGGCGCTTTTGCACGATGGCAAAGTGGTCTCGGTAGAACTGCCCAAGGTGGTCGATCTGAAGGTTACTGAAGCGGCCCCGGCGCCCAGAGGCGCTACAGTCACGAATCAAATGAAAGACGCCGTGGTCGAAACGGGCCTGCGAATCCGCGTCCCGCCCTTCATCGAAGTAGGCGAAATCGTCCGCATCAGCACCGAAGACGGCTCATACCTCAGCAGGGCAAAATAAACCCGCCGGCGATTGCTTAGTGGATGACCTTGTTGAGGGAATACGTGATGATGCCCGATGCGCCGGCGCGTTTGAGCGCGGGGACTAACGTGCGTTCGATTTTGGTGTCGATAATCACTTCGACCGCGACATAATCCGAATCAGCCAGCGATGAAATGGTCGGGCTTTTTTCAGCAGGCAGCACCTTCAAAATCTTTTCAAGATTGCCTTTCCTGACGTTCAGCTTCAGGCCCACCCTGTTGCGGGCGTCTATGGCGGCGTTCAGCAGAATGGACAGGTTCTCAATCTTTTCCTTTTTGAATTTATCCTGCCAGGCGGCCTTGTTGGCGATAAGACGGGTTGTCGAGGTGGCGACGGTGTCAATAACTCGCAGGTCATTCGCCTTCAGCGATGTACCCGTCTCGGTAAGCTCCACTATCGCATCGACGAGCCGCGCCTTTACCTCGGTAGCGCCCCAACTGAACTCGACCTTCACGTCTATGTTCTTGTCGGCGAAATACTTTTTGGTGACGTTGACCAGTTCGGTTGCGACAATGCCGCCTTTGAGGTCCGCAGGTCCTTTCACCTTTGACTCCTCCGGCACGGCCAGCACCCACCGCGCAGGTGCCCCAGTCGCCTTACTGTACGCAAGCTCGCAGACCTCAATCACGTCCGAGCCGTTCTCCATTATCCAGTCGTAGCCGGTGATTCCCGCGTCCAGTACGCCGTCGGCGACGTACCTGCTCATCTCCTGCGCCCGCAGCATCGTAAGCTCTATCTGCTCATCGTCTATGCTCGGCTGAAAATTCCTCTCGGCGTCGGAAAGGTCAAACCCGGCCCTGCAGAAAAGCTCAACCGTAGCCCTGCTCAAACTGCCCGCCGGGATACCCAATTTTAACTTTTGTGTCCCCATCGCAAACCTTTTCCGATTATTTCTTTGCGGCTGATTTTTTCTCTTTTTGCTTTTCGGATTCACTCGCCTGCCGCAGGAGCAGGTAGAACTCACAGGCCTCGTGGGCGGGAACCTGCCTTGTCAGGAAACCTTCTATCGTCTCCTCATCGGCCTGCGGATGCACCAGGGCGGCCGCCCGCATATATTCCACCATTCTCTTAGTCAGCGGAACGGCATGCCCGTCCAGCGAGGTAAGCATGCAAAAATCAACGATAAACGGCGTTGCGCCGGCAAACTTTTCGAGCATTTGCCTGGCGGGACGCTTGCCGATTTTCCTCAATGCTTCAAGCGTCAGCGTATGATACCGTTCGAACACGGCGCCGAGAATGTTCTTGAGCGTCTGCGCCAAAGCCCTTGCCGAGGTCACGTCGCCGCCGAGAACTTCCACGATTTCCTCGGGCAAGGCGACCCGCAGGTCGTTCCAGTCCACGAAACCATCGCGGAGCTTGCGGTTTGCCGACTGCGCCTGCGCCTCAGTCATACACTCGCTGACCGCGGCATAAACAAGGGCGTCAACCGGGTCTTCATACCGCAGCCGGCTGCACTGCGGGAATTTCCGCTTCATTGCGCGATACAGCTTCTTGATTTTCCGGGAGTATCCGCCGCTATCCCTCATACGGGCCTTTCCTCATCATCCGCCCTCGCCGCGAAAATGAAACGGTTACATCGCCTGCTTGTCCGGACCAACCGCATCTTTACTCCTTAGCTCCTTGGCTACCTGGTCAATCAATCTCATCGTCTCGAGTGTCTTCTTAAACGCCTCATCAAGGTGCAATCGCAGCACGGGACAGAATTTGCTTCGCAGCTCTTCTCCAAGCAGCGCCTGTATTCTGGGTCTCGCGTGGATAATCGCTTGAAAGGTCATGTTCTGCGCGGCCGGGTCGCCGCCGAAGATGCTTAAATAGACATCCGCAACGCGCAGGTCCGCCGCCACAGAGACCCGCGTAACGCTGACTAAGCCTTCGATTCGCGGGTCGCCAAGGTGATTGGCGATTGCATCACTGACCACCTCTTTTATGACGCGACCGATTTTTTCCTGTCTTCTCGTAGGCATCGATGTTTCCTGCGCCGGCCGGCCTCTCACAACGTCCTGGCTACCTTGACAACCTCATACACCTCGAACACGTCGTCGTTCTTGATGTCGTCGAACCGGGCGACCTTGACGCCGCACTCCAGGCCCGCCTTGACCTCCGACGCGTCGTCTTTGAAATGTTTGAGCGACTCGATGGGCAAATTGTCCCGGATAACGACGTTGTCGCGTATCAGCCGCAGCCGTCCGCTTTTCTTGATTACCCCGTCGCTTACGAAACAGCCCGCGATTGTACCCACTTTGGATACCTTGAACGTCGCCCTGACCACGGCCCTTCCGAGCGTTTTTTCCTTCTCCTCCGGCTCGAGCAGGCCGACCATTGATTTCTGCAAATCCCCTGTTATGCGGTAGATGATATTGTAGAAGCGAATATCCACCCCTTTGGCCTCGGCCATTTTCGCCACGTGCTCGTCTGCAACGACATTGAAGCCGATGATTATTGCATTGGAGGCCTCAGCCAGAACCACGTCCCCCTCGTTAATCCCGCCCGTCGCCGCGTGCAGTATCTTCACCTTCACCTCGCTGGTGCTCATCTCCGACAGGTACTTGGTAAGCACATCGACCGAACCGTGCACGTCGGCCTTGATGATGACGCTCAATTCCTTGATGTTGCCCGCCTCAATCTGGCTGAACAGATTATCGAGCGTAATCTGCGTGCGCTTGGCCAGCGCCCCCTCACGCAACCGGGCCTGATTCTCCTCCGCCGCGCTCTTGGTGCGGTTTATGTCGTTTAGCAAGCAATAGAACCTGTCCCCTGCATTCGGTACCGTCTGCAGACCCGTTACCTCTACGGGCATCGAGCTTGTAGCGCTTTTTATGCTCTTGCCGAAACCGTCTCGCAGCGTCTTGATGCGCCCATAAGCGCAACCCGCCAGTACAGCGTCTCCCTTGCTCAGCACGCCCTCTTTTATCAGCAGCGTAACCACGGGGCCGCGTTTGGGCGAAATCCTCGCCTCAACAACCCAGCCCGCCGCCGGAATAGTGTCATCCGCCTTCAGGTCCAGCAGGTCCGCCACATAATCCAGATGCTCTATCAGGTCTTCTATGCCCTGTCCGGTAACAGCGCTGGTCTTTACGACTTCCGTCTTTCCGCCCCACTCAACGGGCGTAAGGTCGTGTTCTGCAAACTGCGCATAGATGCGATTCGTGTCCAGGCCTGGCAGGTCAATCTTGTTAAGCGCGATTATGACCGGGACATTGGCCGCCTTGGCATGATGCATGGCCTCTATCGTCTGTGGCATCACCCCGTCATCGGCGGCAACCACCAGCACCACCACGTCTGTAACATTCGCCCCCCTCGCACGCATAGCCGTGAACGCCTCATGGCCCGGGGTATCGAGGAACGTTACCTTACGGTCGCTAAGAACCACCTGGTAGGCGCCGATGTGCTGGGTAATACCGCCCGCCTCGCTCGCCGCAACCTTCGCCGAGCGAATCCTGTCCAGCAGCGACGTCTTGCCGTGGTCAACGTGACCGAGCATAGCGGCCACAACCGGACGCTTCTTGAGGTGCGCTCGTTCCGCCGAGTCAAATTCGGCACGTATCTGGTCTTCAAGCAGCTTCTTGTGCTCGATGACAAGCTCGGTGCCCAGCTCTATCGCAACTAACTCAGCCGCCTCAGTGCTTATCGTCTGGTTTGCGGTCGCCAGTATCCCCTGCTTCATCAGCTTCTCAATTATATCCGAGGCCTTGACCGCCAGGGCCGCTGACAAGTCCTTGATTATAATCGGCTCAGTAACGACCGCCCTTGCCGGCCTCGCCATCGTGGCAAAATCCGCATGGGCTTTCGCGGCAATCCTGCGAGACCGCCGCAGCCGCATACCCTCGCCGGCGGCGGCATCCAGCCGCGCACGCCTCTCCTCTATATCACGCTGACGTCGCTCCCCGACAATCCTGGCCTTCCGGGCAATCTCACTATCCTGCTCCTCCTGTCGGCGCCCGTGGGTACGTTCCTTGCGCCGGCCAGGCACAACTTTTTCTTCCTTCACGGGAGCCGCCGCTGCTTTCGCGACCTTGCGCTCTGCGGCCATCAGCGGCTGCGTAACAGGCGCATCATACCTCGCCCTGCCTCTGGGCCTGCGATGTTCCTCCATCGGCTCGGGCGCTTCTATTCGGACAACCTTTGGGCCGCTCAGCTTGGCAGGCGCGGGCTTTTGGAGCATGGGACCGGCCGGCATAATCGGCGCCGGCTCCACCTTCGGCTGTGGCGGCGGCAGAGGCACAACTTCCGGCGGCGCTTCTGCCACCTGCTCAACCGCCGGCTGTTCAACCTCTGCGACAGTTGCCTCTTCGACCGGCGGCGCCGAAATCGCCGCCGCCTGCGCCTCTGCTCCAACCTCGCTGACAGCAACCGTTTCTCCCTCGACCTGTTTCTTGTCTTTCGCCCTTCTCTTTACCCTGACCTTCTCCAAATCCACTCTCTCGGACGTCTCGACGGCGGTGATATTCTCTCCTTCGCTGAACCACTCTTTGATGGTCGCCGCCAGACCCGCTGAAATGGTGGCCATATGATTGTCGATGGGCAACCCCTCATCCTGGCATTTCTTGATGATGGTGGTGCTCTTTACGCCAAGCTCACGAGCCAAAATGTAAACTCTTGTTATAGCCAAAGCACGTCTCCGGCCCTGCCGTGGCAAGGCCACAATACCCTTAGCTCTGTTCCTGCTGGCCAGCTTGCGGCTGCTCTGCCTGGCGCTGCAGTATTTCCTCGGCCTGTTTCTGCTTCGATTCGGCTGCCATGGCCTTCGCCTCTTCGGCTGCCGACGCCACACAGCGGTCGGCCAAATCCTGGGTAATGCCAAGCTCGGTAACAAGCGGTGCGGCGCCGACATCGTCGAGGTCAAGCACCGAGACAACACCCAGCGCAATCAGCTTGTCAACCAGCATATCGGTCCCGCCTTCGATACGTCTGATGCTCACTGCCAGCCGTTCGATTCCGGTGTTGTACTCATCAGGCGTCAGAATATCAATGTCCCAGCCGGTCAGCCGGGCAGCTAACCGCACGTTCTGCCCGTGCTTGCCTATCGCCAAACTCAACTGGTCCTCATCAACCACCACGGTCGCCCTGCCAAGCTCAAAACACAGCGCAACCTCGCTGACCTTCGCCGGCATAAGCCCGTTAGTTATAAGCACCTGCGACGAATCGCTCCACCGAACTATGTCAATCTTCTCGCCGCCAAGCTCATCGACTATATTCTTTATCCTGCTGCCGCGAACGCCCACGCACGCGCCCACGGGGTCAACCTTGTCATCGAGCGACGCGACCGCCACCTTTGTGCGATAGCCGGCCTCTCGCGCCAAAGCCCGTATCTCAATGACCTGCTCGCCTATCTCCGGCACTTCCTGCTCAAAAAGCCGCCGAATAAAGTCCGGGTGCGTCCGCGACAGGATAATTTTCACCTGGTTGGACACTTCCTTCACATCGAGAATCAGGCATCTGACTCGCTCGCCGGGCCTGTGCGTCTGGCCGACTATCTGCTCACCCTTGGGCATAAAACCCTCGGTGCGGTGGTCCAGGCCCACAATCAGCGTGCCACTCTCGTAACGCACTACGGCGCCGCTGACGATTTCGCCCCTGCGCTGGACAAATTCCGAGTAGATGCTTTCCCTCTCATCCGCCTTGAGTTTCTGTATCATCACCTGCTTGGCGGTCTGCGCCGGAATCCTGCCGAGCTTCAAAATATTGATTTCCGCGCCGTCCTTGGACGCCGTCACCTGCCCCGTCGCCCTGTCGATCTTCACGGCTATCTCACTGTCAGGGGCGCCAAAATGCTTGCGTACAGCCGAAACCATCGCCTCTTCAAGGTCGGCAAAGATGGACTCCTTGTCGATATTCTTGTCGCGGGCGATATTCTCAACTATTCTCAGCAATTCCTGATTCATCAGTCCTTTGCTTCCTTCATACGAGCAAAAAAAAGTGGAAACTACCACAGTTTCCACTTCAACATACAACCAGGCCAAACACAAACCGGCAACCATCCTATACTACATCGTCCGCCTCCTTGCGAGATGGCCCGATAGCAAACCGCCGCATATCAGCCACCCGGCAACAACCTTTCGCCTGGCGCCTATGAAGCAGAAACAATGGCGCTGCGGCCACCGTACGCGCAAAACCAGAGCCGAACCGACTAATTGTTCGGCTTGTCTTCACTGTTTCCAAGTCCTGTCACACGCATTGCACTCACCGTACGTTCACCTTTGGCAGCCGTTGTTCCAATTTTAGAACGTCCTAATCATAATCGTCACAACAGCTAATAACAATAATAATTTTGGCAAATATGGGAATTTTTCCGCCCCTTGCGCGGGGGCGGAAGGCATTAAATTGGGGATTCAGGCGGTTACTGCGGCCGGCTTCTCGGCCTCTATCGCAGCCGCCTGCTTTGGCAGCGTGAAGAAGAACGTCGTTCCCCTGCCGATTTCGGATTCGAGCCAGATTTTCCCGCCGTAGAGTTCCACGATTTTCTTTGCCACCGCCAGACCTGAACCGGTGCTCTCGGATTGCTCGGCGGGCGAGAGGGCCTGAAATATCTGGAAGATTTTCTCAAAATACTTATGTTCGATACCCGGGCCGTTGTCCGCCACGCTGAATCGCCAGAAATCCCCCTGTTGTTCACAGCCGATGGTTATGAGGCCGCTGGGTTTGTCCATAAATGTAACCGCGTTGCGGAGCAGGTTGTAAAAGACGAGTTTGACAAGCGCTCTTTGACAGACGACTGGGGGCAGAGCGATGTTAAACACGATTTTGATGTTGTCCGGTGGCGACAACTCAGCGACGACCTCTGCGGCCAGCCCCTGCAAATCCACGACCCGCTCGTTCCGCGCCGACCGCCGGATTCTCGAATACTGCAAAATCGCGTCAATCAAGTTGCCCATCCGGTGAACCCGCTCCAGGAGCAGCCGGATTTGCTGCCGGCCCTGGTCATCCAATTTATCGCCATAGTCGTCTGCAATCCAATCCGCCAGCGTCCCGATTCCTCGAAGCGGCGTCTTCAGGTCGTGCGCCGCCAGATGGATAAAGTCCCTGAGCTGGCTGTTCGAACGGATCAGCTCCCCAACCGTCGCCTGCAGCTCCTGGTTGAGCTTTTCAAGCGCCTCCTCGGCGCACTTGCGCTCAGTTACGTCCGTATCAATCCCGCGGTAGCCCCTGAGATTGCCGCTATCATCAAGGAGCGGAACGCCGCTTGTGGACAGCCAGACCGTCCTGCCGTCTCTGTGGATGTTGCGGTTGGTGAAATTATTGAAGGATAATTTCCTGCTAAATGTCTCTAACGCGGCTTTGGTCAGTTCCTCACGGTCATCGGGGTGGAAGAAATCGTGGAAGTGCTTCCTGCCGACAATTTCCTCCGGCTTGTAGCCGAGTATCCGCTCGACTGCGGGGCTTGAGAATGTATAAGTCCCTTCCGCGTCAACTTCCCAAATCCACTCCCTTGCATTGTCGGCAACCTGACGGAACCGCTGCTCGGACTCCCGAAGGAATCCGGCAACCTTCTCGCGCTCGGCAACCTCACGTATAAGTTGTTCGTTGGCTGTGCGCAATTCAGCCGTGCGCTGCTCAACAAGCTCTTGAAGGTGCTCACGATGCTCCTGCAACTCCTTCTCGGTCTGTTTGCGCCTCTCAACCTCGTCCCTCAGGTTGGCGTACGCCTGCGCGAGGCGGTTCTCAATGCGACCGATGTGCAGGTAGAACAGGACAAACAAAACACCGCCGACGATGCAGGAGAACGCCGCCATAGAAGCCAGAAGCCGAACCATTTCGGCCTGCGAGGCGGTGATGTCCCTCATAACGATGACTTTCCCGACTTTTCTGCCGCCGGCGTCAACAAGCAGCGTCGCCCCACAGCCATATCGACGCCCCTCAATTATGGAGTCAAGTACATCCCTGCTGCCTTCCGCTCCAGACAATTTCGCATTCTCCGACAACTCACGCGGTATCCGCGGGCCCGTTGAGTCGGCCACAACAGAGTCGCTCAGTGCGTCCCACTCGGCCTTATCGCTCATCAAATGGCGGGCTTGCTCCCATCGTGAACGGTTCAGGTACGACTTATTTATGACAAAGACAACATCAACGCCGCAAACCTGCTTAATCTCCGGAGTGATATGGTGTATCTCTCTGCCCAATTCGACAAACCCGGTCGTCCGTCCGTTGATTTGCCAGGGGTGCACCACTCGGAGCGTGAACGTGCCGAGCGGCCCCAGTTCAATGCCCCACGTCGCCTGGTTCGTCTCGGCGGCGCCCCTGAGCGTGAACCTGTCTATCTTGTCGCCATAACGCGACGGCTCGTGGGCACGCACGAAGCATACCTGGTTCACGTCGTGGACGTAAAAATGCGTAACCTGATATTGGCTGCAGAAACGCTCAAACAAAGGCGCGGCCTGGGCCAGGAGCGCATCGCGGTCGCCGACAAGCCAGGCGTCTTGCAGCCCCTCGTCCGCCAGTATCCGCTCGCTAAGCGCGCTCAGTATGCGGGCATCCACCTCGATGCGCTCCGCGAAAAACCTCTGGACGGCATCCACGCGGCCAAGCACATCTGCGTGGATACCACGATGCTCGAACCAGTAAACGGCGCTCACGAAAGTGCACAAAAGCAGGACGACAGCGGCGGTAAGGGGGGCAAGGATAGAAAATCTGATTTTCTCGGCCCGGCCATTCATAGGCACGCTACGCCCCCTCGCCTGTGCGCCCGGCGGCCGCACCGGCAACGGCGCAGGTGTCGCCTTCGGACTTCGGAAGTGTGAAGAAGAACGTCGTTCCCTTGCCGACTTCGGATTCAAGCCAGATTTTTCCGCCAAGCGTCTCGACAATCTTCTTTGCTATCGTCAGGCCCACTCCGATACTGCCGGAGTCGGTCTGCGGCGCAAGTTTCTGGAATATCTTGAAGATTCGCTCAAAATCCTTCTTGTCGATTCCGGGTCCGTTGTCGGCGACGCTGAACTTCCACGAATCGCCCTCCTCGACACGGCCGATGCTCACCTGTCCCTAGGGCTTATCCATAAACTTGACTGCGTTGCCGATAATGTTCTCAAAAACCTGACGCATGCGGCTTGCCTGCGTGGCAATAAGCGGCAGGTCATTCTGAACGGTGATACTGACGCCGGCAGGCGGCGAAAGCATCTCAATCGCCTCCCGCACGAGTGCGTTCACGTCCGTCTGGGTGGGCGCTGCCTCCTGCCTGCCTATCCTCGAATACTGCAGCACGCCGTCAATCATGCTTTGCAGCCGGTCAACGCGGGCAACAAGCAGACCCAATTGTTCTTTGCCGTCCTGGTCGAACTTCTCGGCGTAATCGCTCACAAGCCATTCACTCAGCACCTTTATGCCCCTAAGCGGCGCCTTCAGGTCGTGGGAGATAATGTATGCAAAGTCCCTGAGCTCTTTGGTGACTTTCTCAAGCTCTTCTCGCAGATGGGCCTCGTTGCCCCCGGCCGTTTGCAAACCAACGTTACTGTCGCGCGGCGTATCCATTTGGAAATCCCCAATCGCATTTCTTCGGTCGCTATTCTCAGCCCCATTGCGCAGACGACGCCACCCTCACCCCAAAACCTCTTTTCTTATATCGCCAGGCGGCGCAGGCAGGTTAATCACCCAATGATGTTCCGGAGTATATCCACGCCATAATGTGCCCTGCGGAATCCTCTCCCAATCCGCAGTCCGATAATACGGCGTGAAATTGCAGCCCCCGACGTCAGCCGCGCACAGGTACAACGAGGACACTCATCCTGCCCTTCGCGACGTCAATCCTCGCAATGCGCACTTTCCTGCCTTCGACCTCGAAGACCGGCTGAAACGCCTCATCATAAAGCAGCGACCGAGCACCCGGCGTGAGCAGGTCCGGCGAATTCGGGTCCGTTTCGCCCAACAACCCGGCACAGTCGCGCTTAGCCATCGCCCTGGCAAGAGTGGTCACCCTCACCGCGCCAAGCAGGACCCTGGCTATGTGCAGATTAAGCTGCTTGCCTTCATTAAAAAGCGGATGTACCTCGATTGTCACAACGCAGTCAGCCGCCCTGCCCGTGGCTATCGCCATAAAAACAATTTTGCCGGGCAGGAAACGAATCTGCGGCCGCCGCAGGATTGTGCTTCCTAATTGCAGCGGCCAGCCGTACCGGCACACAATGTCATTGACCCCCTCCTCGGTAATTGCCAGCTCAAACGGCTCGCCAAGCTGCGCACCCCTGTAAAGGGCCGGCAGCAGTATGTGCGTCAAGTAAGGGCTGACCTGCTTAGTCGCGGCGATTTCCGGCGGCGAGTAATCCCGCGGCCTGTGCTTA